>JANOOW010000001.1:0-11627 GCA_031421555.1 Hyphomicrobiaceae bacterium
GCGGTAGCACCAGCGACGATCGGAACAGCGCTCCATATCAACAAGGTGCGCCAGAAACCCGCCGGGTCTGCGCCGCGTGAAACCGTGGTGCTGACGCGGCCGGCGATATAGGTCATCTCGCCGTTACTGAGCGCGGCATAACCGGTGACGCCACCGAGAAAAATCGCGATGACGCCGAACAACAGCATCATCCCGAACAGGGCGACCTTGAACAAATACAGTCCCATCACGCTTCGCCCCGTTTCACTTTCTATTTCGTTGCCTTGACGAAAATGCCACCCGTCATCGGCTGATCTACTCCTGTGGTCCCGGGGAAGGTGATTGGCAATTTAAGCAGTGAGCGGACGGCCAGATAGGCCCAGGCCTCGGCTTCCACCGCGTCGCCATCGAGACCCACCGCCTCGGCTGGCACGACGGCGTTTTCCACGCGCGCAGCCAACATGCTCATCAGCGTCTTGTTGCGCCGTCCGCCACCGCACACGATCCAAAGCAATGGCTCTTCGGGAAAATGCTCGCGGGCGCGCGCAATCGATTGCGCTGTGAACGCGGTCAAGGTCGCGGCTCCATCGGCAAGCGGTAGCCCGTCGACCAGGTCCATGACGAAGTCCTGCCGGTCAAGGGATTTGGGCGGCGGCGAGCCGAAGTACGAGTGGTTGAGGTAGAAGCGAAGCGTGTCGTCGCTCACTTGGCCCGTGGCGCCGATCCGGCCATCTTCGTCTCGCGTTTGGCCGGTATGTTTGAAAATCCAGTCGTCGAGCAGCGCATTGCCAGGTCCGGTGTCGAAGGCGATAAGATTGCCATCGCGGCCGATGTACGTGACGTTGGCGACACCACCGATATTGAGCACTGCCACCGGGCGCTGCGGGAGTTTGGCGACGAGTGCACGATGGTAGATGGGCACAAGGGGCGCGCCCCGGCCGCCCGCGTCGCAGTCCGCCGCGCGCAGATCGTAAACGACGTCGATACCGGTTGCCCGTGCGAGCGCGCGTCCGTCGCCGAGCTGTACCGTCAACTGATGATAGCGCGGCGTCGTCGTGACGCTGGGCGCGAATATTGCGTTGTTCCAAGTCGAATCGAATTTCGTCAGCTGCTTGTGCAGTACCGTTTGGCCGTGAAAACCGATGCAATCTATCGCCGACGGTTGAAGCGAATGCTGCCCCATGAAGCGGGTGACGGCTTCCGCATGTCGCCCGGTCAACGCCTGCTCGACGTTACGCAAACAACCGGGGCGTTCGTCCCGATCGGTGATTGCCTTCGCGTCTTTCAAAGCCTCGACGAGCTCCATGCGAAATTCGGGCTCGTACGCGATCGTCGCCGATGGCCCTCGCCGCACGTACTGAGCGCCATCTGTCTCGATCAACGCGATGTCGATGCCATCGAGCGAGGTGCCGCTCATGAGACCGATGGCCCGCATTCGTCCCGCCGCTTTTGCCTCAGCCATACTTGCCCTCGTGGCCTTTGCCGTGCATGGTCTGCGCCTCCTTCAACCTGTTGCAAACAGAGGCGCTACGAATTGTGGCGCAATGCCGATGACATCGCAAAAATCCGATTTCCTGCGCATTCTGACAGAGCGTGGCTTCATCCACCAGGGCTCGGATATGTCCGGCATCGACGGCCTTGCCGCCGCGGGTAAACTGATCGCCTATGTGGGCTACGATTGCACGGCGCCCTCGCTGCACGTTGGCTCGCTGATCTCGATCATGATGATGCATTGGCTGCAAGCGACTGGTAACAAGCCGATCGCGCTGATGGGCGGCGGGACGACGCGCGTCGGTGATCCCTCGGGCAAGGACGAATCACGCGCCATCCGTTCGATCGAAGAGATCGAGGTCAACAAGGAGGGCATCAAGTCTGTATTCGCCAAGGTGTTGCAGTTCGGATCCGGCAAGACCGACGCGATCATGGTCGACAATGCCGAGTGGCTGGCGCCGCTGAACTACATCGAATTTCTGCGCGACGTCGGCCGGCATTTCTCGGTCAACCGCATGTTGACCATGGACAGCGCGCGCATGCGCTTGGATCGCGAGCAGGAGCTATCCTTCATCGAATTCAACTACATGCTGCTGCAGTCCTACGACTACGTCGAGCTGAACCGGCGCTATGGCTGCAACCTGCAAATGGGCGGATCTGACCAGTGGGGCAACATCGTCACCGGCATCGATCTTGGCCGCCGCATGGGCACGCCTCAGCTGTACGCATTGACATGCCCGTTGCTGACCACGGCATCCGGCGCAAAGATGGGCAAGACGGCATCCGGCGCGATTTGGCTCAATGAGGATCAGCTGTCGGCATACGATTACTGGCAATTCTGGCGCAACACCGAGGATGCCGACGTCGGCCGCTTCCTGCGGCTGTTCACGACGCTGCCGATGGCCGAGATCGCGAAGCTGGCCGCGCTGCAAGGCGCCGAAATCAACGACGCTAAAAAGGTGCTGGCGACCGAGGCAACGGCTCTGGTGCACAGCCGCGAGAAGGCTGAGGCCGCTGCTGCGACTGCGCAAAAAACCTTCGAGCAAGGAACCTTGGCGACGGACCTGCCGACCATCGAGGTGCCGCGCGCCGATATCGAGAATGAACTCGGTGCACTGGCAGCATTCGTGACTGCTGGTCTGGTCAAGTCAAACAGTGATGCACGCCGTCAGGTGCAGGGCGGTGCGCTGCGCATCAACGACGAACTTGTCTCCGATGAGAAAGCCAAGCTTCGGCTATCCGACATCGGCCCCGACGGTGTGATCAAGCTCTCGCTTGGCAGGAAGAAGCACGTGCTCCTACGCCCCGTGTGAAAGCGGTTGCCGAAGCACTACCGGCGCGGCGGCTCGACGCCCGATGTCCAGCCGCCGGTGACCTCGGGCGGCTGAGCGCGCGGTCCGCCTTTGCTGGTTGGCTGACGTACCGGCTCGCCGCCTGCCGGTGTTTTTTGCACGCGCGCCTTCGGCGCTTCCGGTGGTTTTTCGTCTCTTGGAATCACCCGCGGATTTTGCGTCGTCATTTGAAACATCTCGCGGAAGATGCCCGGCGCGATCATCGACAGCGGATTGACGACCACCTGTGGCTGGGCCATCGGCCCGTGGATGCGGAACGTGATGCCGAGCACGCCTTCGCCTTTCGGACCAGCGAGTAACTGTCCAAACAGCGGAATGCCACCCACCGCCGCGTTGAGCCCTTGCAACGGCACGTACGTACCGCCGATATCGACACCCTGGAGCTTGAAATCTGCCTTGCCGCGAAGTGCCGCGCCAAGCAGCGGTCCGCGCAGTTCCGCGTCTTCCAGAACGAATTGGTTGTATCCGACGGAGAATGGCGCCCGCACCCAATCGAAATCGGTCGTCTGCCGCTCGACCTTGCGCGACGGACGCTTGCCCGCCTCGGAGTAGGATCTGGCGCCGTCGTTGTTGGTTTGGAGCACTTCGCTGACGATCGGATCGCCGAGGATCTGAAAGCGCTCGACCATCAGCAGTCCTGTCTTCTCCGCCGGGCCCTTGCCGTCTAGGTTTACGTCGAGCCGCATCTGGCCGCCTTGCAGGTTCGGGTAGAACCCGATCAGGCGGAATGCCTGGCCCGCATCGTCGGTTAAAGCAACGAGCTTACGCGGCTCGTTGGAGGCCTGCTGCATACTGATCTCGATTGGTTTACCGCCGGTGATATTTGCACGTGCCAGCAATCCGGAAAGCCTACCGGCCCGGCGCGACATCTGCAGGCGCAACCCTTTCAACGATATGTCGGAGTGACCGAGAACATTCTCGAGCTCTACTTTGAGGTCGAGGCCTGCCTGATCTTTCTTCGCCGCACCCTGACCAGATTGACCGATCGAAAACAGTGAACGGAAGAACTCGCGCCCATCCCAGTATTGACCGTGCGCCTTGACGTCCCAAACGTTGTCGGCGCGCAAAGAGCCTTGCAATTCCAGGCGCGACACGAGTGTCAGCGAAAAGTCCGGGAAATGAAACTCGCTCACCTTGCCTTTGGGGTCGAGCGCGATCCAACCATCGATCGCTATATCGTCGCCGACGACCTTGAAGCCCTGCAGCAACGTCTTCTGCCGGTCGCCCTTGACGACATCGAACTGCAACACAGCCTGGCGTCCCGGTGCCTTGCGCCAGCTTACCGGATCGATCGAAATCTCGGCCCCCGTAAGCTCGGCCCGAACCTTCACCAGCTGCTCGTTGCGTGGGCCTCTAGCCAAAGTCAGCTCGACGGGAACGTCGCCCTGCACCACACTGTTGACATCGAGACCCAGTTGCGCCCGATCGCTCGCATCTAGCGTCGCGGTAAGACGGAGCGGCGGCTGCCTATCCTCACTTGCTCCGAAGATGCGCTGGAAGCTGAGCTTCGTAATGACGCCGCCGACGAGCATCTGCCCGGTGGCATTCACCGCACCCTCACCAACGTCGATCGCGATGCTTGCACCCTGTACATCGTGCGGACCGATTGCCTGTTTTGCGCGGCCGTCGGAAACTTTCGCCTTGCCCTCGATCTTGAGGTCGGACAACTCGACACCGGTGGCCAGCGGCAGATTGATCTTGAATTGGCCATCGAACTTGCCGTCCAGGCCGTCACTAGGCAAACCCAAAGGACCTACGCCGAGGCTCTCCTGCTCCAGGTGGTCGACGGCCGCCCCCAGAGGACCCAGGACCCGAAATGCAATTTCACCTTGGGTCCGTTCGTCGTAGATATCGACAGCGGTGAGGCGGCCGGCCTTGTAGGCTATTCGACGGCCCGCGACGGCTTGCGAAGAAGCATCGGGTACCGAGACCTCCAGGCTCTCGCCCTCGACGCGTACCAGTGCGCGCGGAACCTCGACAGCTGCAAGCGTCTTTGCCGGTACGAAGCTGAGGTCGGCTACTTCGAATGAAAGCGAGATGCGCTCGGCGCTTTTCGGTGAGAATGGTTCGCCTTCGCGAGGCGCGATCGCGACCTTGAAGGTTCCGCCGAGTACACGTCCCTTCGTCACCTGCCGGCCGACCCAACGCCGGGCGCCGGGTCCAAGCATGCGCGGCCATACCGCCTTGGCGACATTTATTGGCATGGCGCCGATCCGGCCATCGAGACGGAGGGCCCTCTGCTTTGCCGTGGTTCCGACCTCGCCGGTCGCATCGATCCGCACGCCACCCGCACGGATGATCGCTTGGCTCACGGAAAAGATGCCGGTATGCGGTGTGAAATTGCCCTTGATGGAAGCCTCTTCGAGCGGAATGGCGCCGACGCTGAATTCTTCAGCCGATAATTGCCCTTCGGTACTTTTAAGCTCGACGGCCCATCGCGATTTCGCCGAAGGATCGTTCGGCGCGGCGTTCGTTGCCGTCGCGGAACCGGCCATTGTGACACGGCCTTGGCTCCACTGCAGTGTCGACGGTGCAAGCTCGATCCGGCCACTTTTTGCGTCGAAACGGAGGTTCAACTGCCCGCCGTTTACCGGCAGCGGATGCTCCGCCATTCCGGGCACCTGGACGACGCCTTTCCCCAGGTCGAGTTGCAGCCCGCCACCGACGACCTGGCCGCTGGGATCGAGGTCGACATGTGCCTCCCCGCTCAAAGGTGCATCGAGCGCTTCGAGCATCGGCAGTTCCGGGATCATCGCCGCTAAGCCTCGCGGTACGAGATCGCGCACCGAGGCCTGTAATGACACAACCTGAGCTTTTTCCGCCTCTTCGATCTTGAAGCTCATTCCCCAAGGGCCAGAAGAACTGGCCATCGATAGATTGCCGGTCAGCGTGCTGCGGCGCTTCTTGTGCTCGAGGTCGACGTCGCCCTCGATCACGGTCCACACCGTCTGGTGTCCAGCTCTGTCGAGCACAACGGTTGCATTTCGAACGCCGATCTCGCGCAGGTACGAGGATACGTCCGTACCTTGCCGCGCCCGCTGCCCGGCCTCGGCGATCAGGCGCGCGATATCTACCCTGCGCAGGCCGCCAGCGGCCTCGACCGGTTCCATGGACTCGAGTGCTTTTGTGCCGGCCGCCGCCGGGGACTTGGCTTCGCCAGACGAAATGCTAGTGCCGGCTTGCTTGGCAAAGCTGACGCTCAATCCGCCGCCTTGCGAATAAACGAGCAGCAGCCTCGGCTCGATCAGCACCACCTTGTCGGGCGCAAGCCGTCCCGACCACAAAGCCGCGCCGCTCATGCCGACGGCTGCCAACGGAGCGATGGCGATGGGAGCGGAATCAGCATCAGTGAAGCGCACGTTGCGCATGCGCAACTCGAGTCCACCGCTTTCGGTCAGCCGGACAAGCGCATCCTCGATCGCCACGTTTATGCCGGGAAACTCCGCCGCGATACTGCGCCCGATCGGTGCCGCCAGGAATTGCAGCGAGATGGGTCCATTCAGCAGGCGCACGTAAAGGATACCGGCACCGAGCGCGCCCAGAATGACGAAGGGCAACAAACATTTCGCGATAAACCAAGTGGGCCGGCCAATCGCAGCTGCAATTCCATGCAAACGCGAGGGAGCGGCGCCGCGAGCTTGCAAGCCTGGGTGCCGCGAGCGCTCCCGCGCAGCATCACCCCGCCGCTGGCCTGCCGGAGCGGTTCGTCGAGTGACTGGCGGTCGCGCCGGCGTATCCAACGTTCATTTGCCCACATGCTTGGAATTGACACGACGAAACTGGGCCGCATCGACCGCGGCGACGCTATGCAGATGATTGCCACTAGCACAACCGATTCCAACTAGCCTACGTAGTTCGAGAAGCATGCTGAAAAGCGTCAAAAGAAAGGCTCATATATGATGATAGAGGAAGGTAAAATCGCGCCGGATTTTGAAGTCCCGGCCAGTGACGGCAAAAGCGTCAAGCTTTCGCAGCACAAGGGTCACGCGGTCGTGCTGTTTTTCTATCCGAAAGACGACACTTCGGGCTGCACCACCGAAGCAAAAGACTTCACTAACCTGATCGGCCAGTTCAAGATGGCAGGAGCCGAAATTTTCGGTATTTCGCCCGACAGCGTGGCGAGCCACCAGAAGTTCGCGAAGAAACACGAGCTTCGTGTCACATTGGCATCGGACGAAGATAAAGCCGTTGCGACCGCCTACGGTGTGTGGGTCGAGAAGTCGATGTACGGTAAAAAGTACATGGGCGTCGAACGTTCGACCTTCCTTATAGATAAGACTGGCAGGATCGCGAAGGTTTGGAAAAAGGTAAAGGTTCCCGGTCACGCCGCTGAAGTATTGGCGGCAGCGCAGGCATCCGAGCCGTGACCGGGGGCAATTTCGACGACTGGCAGCATGCGCCCGCCGATCCCGCAATCCGGCCAGCTGATCTTGCGAAAGCTGCCCGCAGCATTGTGCAATCGCCGGATCTCGCCTTGAAGATCGAGTTGGCGCGCTTCACCGCGAAGGCGTGGTTCGGCGGCCGGTTGCCGATCGGCGGCATGAGCACTGCGCTGCCGATGCCGGATCGCCCCGGCCGGCCCGCCCGCCCGCAGTTGTTGATGCCGCGCGATATGCCCCGGCGCTCGACCGGCGGGGAAAAAGGGCGTTTCGCGTTACTGCATGCGCTGGCACATATCGAACTCAACGCCATCGACATGACGTGGGATTTGATCGGGCGGTTTGCACACCGGCCCATGCCCCGGCCGTTTTTTGACAACTGGGTGCAGGTCGGTCTCGAAGAAGCGAAGCACTTCGATCTGCTAACGCGCCGGCTGATCGAACTTGGCGGCGCGTATGGCGATCAACCGGCGCATGACGGTCTATGGCAAGCGGCGCAGGCAACCGGTCATGACCTTCTCGCCCGGCTTGCAGTGGTGCCGCTCGTGCTGGAGGCTCGCGGCCTGGATGTGACACCTGGTATGATCCGCAGCCTGGAAGCGGCTGGCGATCTGCCTTCCGCCAAGATCATCTCCATCATCTACCGGGATGAAAAGCGCCATGTTGCATACGGTGCCAAATGGTTTCGTCATCTTTGCGCCGTGCAAGGGTTGCCTATCGAGTCGACGTTTCACCGGTTGGTTCGCGAAAATTTCCGCGGTCCGGTCAAACCACCGTTCAATGATCGCGCGCGGGCCGAAGCCGGCCTGACACCGGGTTTCTACAAGCCCTTGTCGGCATTCGGTGCGCCAAAATAAACGGCCGAAATACCTCAATCTATGAATATCGACTCAGTGGGCGTGATCCAGCTAGGCAAAGACGATCGCCCCGGCGTACAACGAAATGGCCGCTGGCATTCAATGCGCGTTTTGCTCCACTGGGAGCGCTGCCGAGCGCTAATATCTTTCCGGAGTGTGCGCGTCCATGCTATCGAATTTCACGTCCAAAAGAACCGGAACGGAGAGTGGTCCGATGAGTATTGCTGCTGCGACGCCGCCCGCCTCACCGCCTGCTCTGCCTCTTGCGGGTGCAAAGCAAGTTGGCGTCTCTACGATGGGCCGCAGCGCCGACAAATCGCCGGCATCCGTCATCGGTCCCGACTTGATGATCCTTGGCAACCTGATAACCAAGGGAGAAGTCCTGGTCGAAGGCGAGGTGCAGGGTGACCTCAACGGATCGCAAATCATCATCGGCGAGAAAGCCAAGGTTACCGGTAGCATCATCGCCGACGAAGTGGTCGTTCGAGGACACGTGATGGGCTCCATCCGCGGACGCAAAGTGATGCTCCAGGCTTCGAGCCATGTGGACGGCGACATTTATCACAACACCCTTTCGATCGAGCAAGGCGCGTTCTTCGAAGGCAAGTCGCGCCGTTCAGAGGATCCGACGGCTGGCACGCGCAGCGAAGCAAGCGGTGCGATCCCCGTTCCTGGGTAGCAGCCTACGCGATCAATCCGGATGCCACGCCGTCAGCTGTACTGGTTTCAGGCCGAGCGCGCCGATACGGGCCGCTTGGCAGGTGAGCATGATCACTTGATGATGCGCAGCCGCCTTGCCTAGCAGCTTTATCATGTCGGCAAACCGCGCGTCGTCGGCGTACACGAGCGCGTCGTCCAGAACCAGCGGCAGCGCTGATTGCCGGTCAGCCAAAAGGCGTCCGTAGGCTAGGCGGACCAGAACAGCCAGCTGCTCTTGCGTTCCCCCGCTCAGCCGCTGCGCCGTAAGTGTCCGCCCGCCCCGGGCGATACCAGCCACATGCAGCGTGTCGCCAAGATCAAAAGTTGCACCCGGAAGAACATCGCTCGCGAGTTGCTGCAAGCGCGCGACCACAGGAGCAAGCTCCGCCGAGCGTCTTTCTTGCTCGCGATCCTGCAGCAGTGACTCGAGTAACCGCAGCTCGCGCACTTCGGTGACGAATGCTGCGACCCGCGCTTCAGCCGAGATGTAACGTTCCTGCATTTCCGTCAATTGCGATTCGACACCGTCCTGACGATCGCGCTCGAGCGAACTTTCCAGCCCCTTGATGTCGAGCGCAAGTTGCTGCGCCAAACGTTCGGCCTCGCGCAAATCGTTTTCGGCTGCCGCATGATCTCGATCGAGAGCGACCCTCTCGGCGGGTTCTGGGATGCCGGCCTTCCAGACGCCACGATCCCGGATCGCAGCGGTCAGCCCGGCCTCGCCCGCCGTGCGTTCGGCCGCGATCGAAGACAACAGCCCCGCCGCATCGTTGGCTTCCGGAAGCAATTTTTCAAGTTTAACGAGTTGCTCGCGGGCGCTGGCCTGCTCGGCCAAGATCTGCGCTTGATGCTTCGAGGCATCCAGCAGCGCTGCATGCGCTTCGGCCTGCTCCGCATCGAAAGACGCCATGCTGGCACGCACCGCGATTAGTTGGGCTTCGAGTTCCGTCCGGGGCGTTGACGGCGCATCGCCGATCGAAGCGAGGGCTGCCGATTCGGCGAGCGCATCTGCGTGGGCCTTTTCAAGACATGCCACGCCATCAGGAGCATCGGTCTTCAGACGAGCAAGTAGGGCTTCCCGCTCCGGCACGAGTTTCAGTCGAACAGCATAAAGACGTTCGGCTGCTTCGAGGCCGGCAACATTGTGCCGCTGGAACAGGGTGCGCATTTTTTCGCGCGCAGTGTTCGCTAAAACGCGGGGCTGGCTGGCTGTGTTGGCGGCGGCTCCGGGAGCCGTCACCGTTATGCGGCCAACGCCCTCGATATCGATATGTAGCGTTTCATCGGCCGCGATCTCACCGCTCCCGGCTACCACGTGTCCGGCAACGCTGACACGGCCCGCAGCATCCGGCAGGTAATCGACCCGTACCCGGGGCAGCGCCGCGTTGGCGCGCGCCTCCAATCGCTCGGCCTCCATGCGCAGACCAAGCAGTTCCCGCCAAGCTTCTTCATCGAGCCTATTACCGATGAGCAACGTCTCTATTTCGGCAACACGCGCCATTCCCGCCTTCGCTTCGTTCAGGCGCCGAAGCAGTACGCCGGCGTCGCGGCCGATAACGCGCGCACGCTCGTGCCTATCGATAAACTCCAGCTGCGATTGCAGGTTTGCGAATTGCGTTCGCGATTCCAATAGCAGAGACTTCATTCGAACGAGATGCGCGGTCGCAGTGGCAACGTCAGCGGAGGCACGTTCTTGTCCGGCGGAACCAGACGCGAGTATTGTCCGCAGTCTCGATGCTTCGGCGAGATCGCGCGTCAGGCGCTCGTGACGGTTCGAAAGATTTTCCTGCCGGGCCTCGATCTCGGAAACGATCTGGGTTGCGAGGCGATGCTCTTCTTCCGCGCGTGATACTGCGTTGCGGCGTTGCGACAACCGCGCCAGCGTATCCGCTCGTGCCGCGGTGGCGTGAGGGCAATGAAGAGCCTTCAAGCGCTCGCGAGCAGCAACCAGATCGCTCAATCGTGTCGAGGCATGAGCGGCCGCAGCCTGCGCTTTTTCGAGCTCGATCTTCGCTCCGTCGCGCTCATCGACAGCAATCCTATAAGGCTTACCTGCACTCGGCCTGTTGTGCGCCTTCGTAACGAGCCGTTCCAATGACAACGCCACAGCTTCTCGAACGCGACGCGTGGCGCCGCCGCCTCCAGCATCGGCGATTTCATCCTCGATGAGACGGCCAAGGCTGTTGGTGACTTGAACCTCATCTTGGGGGAGTTCGACACACTTTTGCTGACCTACCCAGATCAGACCGAGTAGTCCTGTCCGCCCGAGGCGGCCGCTGAGCAATTCCGTTAGCCTGGTCTCAGCATCGGAACCGCGCACCGCCGCCGTGCCTGACAGATCGATGAGTTCGGCAGACCGTTGCGCTAGAAAACGCTTCCGTATCCGCCAGAGGCGGCCCTCCGCTTCGAAATCGACTTCGATCAGTGGCGCCCCTCCGCAAGATGGCGCCAGATCGCTCGTATCTTTCGCCGTGCTCGTGTGACGCGTCCGAAACACGGCTTCGATCGCGCGAAAAATCGTCGACTTGCCCATCTCGTTGGGGCCAGCGAGTACATCAAGGCCGCCGGTCAACCCTTCGAGCGCCACGCCGGTTCGAAAGTGACCGACCTCGCTCAATCGCACCGCACGCAACTTCATCGGCCCGCTCTTTCGGCCTGACGAGCGAACGTGAACAACCGGCGCAACGCGCTTTCAGCAATATCGCCATCGGGGCCGGTGCCGCGCAAGCTGATGAGTTGACCCGCAACGGAGGCCAGTTGCTGGTCTGCCAACGACGCGAGATCGCCGGCGCCCGTATCGAGGCGCAATCCCTCTAGTCTATGGCCTAGATGGAACAACGTGGGCGAGAGCGCCGCCAACCGCGCCGAAA
>JANOOW010000002.1:0-7771 GCA_031421555.1 Hyphomicrobiaceae bacterium
AAGAACAAGATTCCGCCGACGCTGTGGGGCTATAACGATGCGGTGAAGGATTACCCTTACGAACCCGCCAAGGCCAAGGAACTGCTCACCAAGGCCGGCGTGACGACGCCGCTCGACATCGACCTATGGTACATGCCGGTGCAGCGCCCGTATAACCCGAACGCCAAGCGCATCGCCGAAATGATGCAATCGGACCTGGCCAAAGTCGGTGTCAACGCCAAGCTCGTTACCTACGAGTGGGGCGAGTACCGCAAGCGGGCCCAGCAGGGCGAGCACATGACGGCTCAGCTCGGCTGGACCGGCGACAACGGCGATCCCGACAACTTCTTCTTCCTGCGCGGATGCTCAGGCGCGCGCGCCGGTGGGCAGAACATCACCAAGTGGTGCAACAAAGAGTTCGACGAACTCCTCGTCAAGGCCCGCGGACTGTCGAGCATCGCCGAACGCACCAAGCTCTACGAGCAGATGCAGGTGATCATGAAGGAAGAGGCGCCTGACCTTACGCTTGCTCATTCGGTCGTCTACGAGGCCATGCGCAAGGAAGTGGAAGGCTACAAGCAGGGCCCGCTCGGTGCCCATCACTTCAAAGGCGTCGACGTGAAGTGACGCTTTAGCCGATTGATTACTTCCAATAGCGGGCCGGCCGGGACAACCTCGCGCCGGCCCGAAATCTAGCGAAACGCATGATCAAATACCTCCTGACCCGCCTCGCGTTGACCGTCCCGACGTTCGTCGCGCTGATGTTCATTACCTTCGTCGCGATCCGCCTTGTACCTGGCGATCCGGTCGAGGTGCGCGTCGGCGAGCGTGGCATCAGCCCCGAACGCCTCGCGGAATTTCGCAAAGACCTGGGCCTCGACCAGCCGGTTTGGAAACAATTTCTGGATTATGTCTGGGCACTCCTGCACGGCGACTTCGGCACGTCCGTCGTCACCAACGAAAAAGTGCTGACCGAGTTCTTCACGCTGTTTCCCGCCACAGTCGAGCTATCACTCGCGGCCATGCTGTTTGCGGTCCTGATCGGCGTGCCGGCGGGAGCGACCGCTGCCGTAAAGCGCGGGAGCTGGTACGACCAGACCTTGATGGGCATCTCGGTCACCGGCTTTTCGATGCCGATCTTCTGGTGGGGTTTGCTGCTGATCATGCTGGTCGCCGAGCGGCTGCATTGGACCCCGGTGTCTGGCCGCATCGATCTGATCAAGTACTACTTCGAACCGGTTACCGGCTTCATGTTGATAGATAGCATTCTGTCGGGCCAGAAAGGCGCGTTCAAGGACGCGCTGCATCATCTGATATTACCGATGATCGTACTCGGCACGGTGCCGCTCGCGGTCATCGCGCGCATGACGCGCTCCTCGATGCTGGAAGTATTGAGCGAGGATTACGTCCGCACCGCGCGCGCCAAGGGCCTGTCGCCATTTCGCGTCATCGGACTTCATGCGCTTCGTAATGCGCTGATCCCCGTCGTCACCGTGATTGGATTGTCTGTCGGCTCGTTGATGGCGGGCGCCGTGCTGACCGAGACGATCTTCTCGTGGCCCGGCGTCGGCAAATGGCTGATCGAGGCGATCGGCCGGCGGGATTACCCGGCTTTGCAGGGCGGCGTGATGCTGGTGTCGGCGATCGTCATTCTCGTCAACGTGTTCGTCGATTTCCTATACGGCGTCATCAATCCCAGGATCCGCCATGGCCATTGACGCGACGGTTACAACACCGGTGGCGCCCACGATTGGCGAGCAATCGCCATTCGCGGCTTTCTGGTCGGCGTTCTGCGAGAACAAAGGTGCGGTCGGCGGACTCGTCGTCCTAAGCGTGATTGTACTACTGGCGCTGTTTGCCGATTTCATTACGCCCCACCCTCCGCTCGAACAGTTCCGCGATGCCGTCAAAGCACCTCCAGTGTGGGAGGAAGGCGGTTCCTGGCGCTTCATTCTGGGTACCGATGGCCTCGGCCGCGACATGCTCACGCGCATCATCTACGGCGCCCGGGTCTCGCTGTTCATCGGCCTCGCCGTGATGAGTGTTTCATTCGTGCTGGGTGTGCTCCTAGGCCTGATCGCTGCATTCCAAGGCGGCGCCCTCGACCTCGTCATCACCCGCGTGATGGATTTGATCATGGCGGTGCCAGGCCTGGTGCTCGCTATTCTAATCGTTGCCGTGCTGGGACCCAGCCTTGCCAACACCATCGTCGCCGTCACGATCGTATTCCTGCCGCGTTATGTACGCCTGGTGAGGGCGTCCGCACTCGCCGAATTGGCAAAAGAATATGTGACCGCTGCGCGGGTCACCGGTGTCGGCAAGCTGCGCTTGATGTTCGTCACCGTGCTGCCGAACTGCCTTGCGCCACTGATCGTGCAATCCGCGCTCGGCGTATCGGAAGCGATTCTCGAAGCGGCCGCGTTGGGTTTCCTCGGGCTCGGCGCGCAACCGCCAACGCCCGAGTGGGGCGCGATGTTGGCCGACGCTCGCGAGTTCATACGCTCCAACCCCTGGATCGTGACGCTGCCGGGCTTGGCGATCCTCGTCACCGTCGTGTCGATCAATCTGATGGGCGATGGATTGCGCGACGCGCTCGACCCAAAATTGCAGAGGTCGTGAGCACCGCCATGCCGCTCCTCGAAATTCGCGACTTATCCGTTTCCTTCACTACACGCCGGGGTCCCTTCCGCGCCGTCGAGGGTTGCGACATCGTCGTCGACGAAAACGAGGTGTTGGCGATCGTTGGCGAATCCGGATCCGGCAAGTCGGTTGCGATGCTCGCGGTGATGGGATTACTGCCGTGGACTGCGACCGTCACCGCCGGCAAGATGAACTTCGCGGGTACCGATCTGCGAAGCCTCTCGCCAAAGGAAAAACGCAAGATCATCGGGCGCGATATCACGATGATCTTCCAGGAGCCGATGTCGTCGCTGAACCCGTGCTTCACGGTTGGCTTCCAAATCGGCGAAACGCTGAAGACCCATCTCGGGCTCGACAAGAAGGCGCGCTGGCAGCGCTCGATCGAGCTGCTTGAACTCGTCGGCATCACCGAGCCGGAACAGCGATTGTCGGCTTTCCCACATCAATTGTCGGGCGGCATGAGCCAGCGCGTCATGATCGCAATGGCGCTGGCGTGCCGGCCGAAACTTCTCATTGCCGATGAACCATCGACCGCACTCGACGTCACGATCCAGGCGCAGATCTTGGACTTGCTACTAAAGCTAAAAACCGAAACCGGCCTCGGCCTCGTTCTGATCACGCACGACATGGGTGTCGTTGCCGAGATGGCTGACCGTGTGATCGTGCAGTATTCGGGGCGGCAAGTTGAGCAGGCCAAAACCGTCGATCTGTTTCGCTCGCCACATCACCCGTATACCCACGCACTGCTCGCCGCGTTGCCCGAGCGCGCCACCGGCCGCCGCCTGCCCGCGATCGCCGGCATGGTACCGGGCCAGTTCGACCGTCCGGCCGGATGTCTGTTCTCGCCCCGCTGCGCATTCGCGACAGCGCACTGCGTCGCCGAACCGCCGCCAAAGGCACCGGCTGATCTAGGATTGGCCCTTTGTTGGACGCCTCTCGTCAACGGACGACCCATCACTTTGGAGACGGCTCAATGACCGTCGTCCTCGAAGGCCGCGATCTCGCGCGCGACTATGCGGTCAAGCGCGGCACCTTTAAAGAAGCGGCAATCGTCAAGGCGCTTGCTGGCGTATCGTTCTCGCTCGATGCCGGACGCACGCTGGCGGTCGTCGGCGAGTCCGGATCCGGTAAATCGACACTTGCCCGCCTGGTGACGTTGATCGAGACACCGACGTCGGGCTCACTTGCCATCAACGGACGCGACGTCACACTCGCCAGCACGGTTGAGCGCACGCAATTGCGGCGCGACATCCAGATTGTGTTTCAGAACCCCTATGGCTCGCTTAATCCCCGGCAAAGGGTCGGCGCCGCGATTGAAGAACCGTTGCTCGTAAACACCGGCATGAAACCGGCCGACCGGACTGCAACGGCGCGGGCGATGATGACGAAGGTCGGCTTGCGGCCCGAGCATTACGATCGCTATCCGCATATGTTTTCCGGTGGGCAACGGCAGCGGATTGCGATCGCCCGCGCCTTGATTATGAGACCGAAAATCCTCGTGCTCGACGAGCCGGTGTCCGCCCTGGACGTGTCGATCCGCGCGCAGGTGCTGAACCAGCTCGCGGAGCTGCAGGAGGAGATGAACGTCGCCTACCTGTTCATCTCGCACGATCTGTCCGTCGTGCGCCACATCGCGGATCATGTGCTCGTCATGTATCTCGGGCACGCGGTCGAGATCGGTACGCGCGAGGTCATCTTCTCGGATCCGAAACACCCCTACACGCGCGCTCTACTGTCGGCGACGCCGGTGGCGGATCCTGGCGCGAAAAAGGAGCGGATCATTCTGCAGGGGGAACTGCCATCGCCTTTCAATCCGCCGCCGGGCTGCCCGTTCAGTTCACGCTGCCCCATTGTAATCGAAAAGTGCCGCGCAGAACGTCCGCCGCTCGAAGGTGGTCCCTCGCATTCGGTCGCCTGCTGGCGCGCTGAATCTTAGAAAGTTTCCGCGATGAGCCGTATCGTTTGCGCTGGCAGCATGAACATGGACACTGCGGTCTATACCGATGCTCTGCCGCGCGCGGGAGAAACCGTTTTCGGATCGAGGCTCGTGTCATCGCCCGGCGGCAAGGGGCTCAACCAAGCGGTTGCCGCGGTCCGGCTAGGTGCCGAGGTGGCATTCGTTGGATGCCGCGGTAAAGATCAGACGGGCGACCAGCTGACGGCGTTTTTGGTTTCGGAAGGTATCGACGTTACCGGCATCTCGAAATCCGCCGGCGCCCAAACCGGCGCTGCAATCATTCTCGTCGATCGGCAGTCCGAGAATGCCATCGTTGTCATCTCCGGCGCGAACATGGAGTGGCCAGCCGGCGCACTTGACAAGGTGCAGCTAACGGCAAGCGATATCGTCGTCTCTCAATTCGAAGTCCCAGATGCGATCATTATCGAAGCTTTCGGCCGCGCTCGCCGAGCTGGTGCCCGAACGATGCTCAATGCAGCTCCTGCCCGCGCGATACCGGTTCAGTTGCTTGACTTGATCGACGTGCTGGTCGTCAATGAAACCGAGCTGGCGGCTTGCGCGGCGGCAGGGGTGGATACCTCCGATGTAGGTGCTGTCGCAAACGTGGCACTGACGTTGGCTAAGGACCGGCGCAGTGTGGTTGCAACTTTAGGTTCCAAGGGAGCCATGGTCGCGTCTGGCGGCAGCGCCAGTCATATACCCGGCCTCATCGTGAAACCGGTCGACACCGCCGGTGCTGGCGACTGCTTCGTTGGCGCGCTTGCAGCAGCCCTCCTGCGCGGTGAGGATCTCAAGGGCGCTGCGGCATTTGCCAATCGCGCGGCCAGCTTCAGCGTTACTCGTCGCGGCACGGCGATCGCGATGCCACGCTCATCGGAACTTTGACTACTTGCGCACGCCCGGAGTTTCGATTGGCGCACTTCCGTTGCGTGCTGCCAGATAAAGTTCGAGGTCGACATACTCGGAACTGCCGGAAGGTAACTGTTCGGCACGCACACCCAGCGCGCAAGAACGCAAGCGGCGATGGAGCGAACCCGTCTTCTGCCAATCGAGCCGATAGACCGGGTACCCTACCGACAGACCCGACGAAATCTTATCACCGCGCAGATGCTTGCCGACGTTTTCATCGTGACACTGATTGCAGGCGACGTTGAGTTGCCCTTGCCGCTCAAAGAAAAAACGCTTTCCCGCATCATAATGCGGGGCGGCAGTACCATCGATCTTGGGACTGAACGTCAACCCGCGCGACTGAAACCCAATGTAGGCTGTCAACCCCAGTAGATCGTCGCTTTCATACTGGAGGGGCGCTGCCGACATGTGCACCGAGCGGCAATTGTTGATCCGGGCTTCGATGTTGAACAGGTCGCCGGACTTGGCATCGATTGCTGGATACCGGGTTGCAGCACCGCGCATCGAAATCGCCGCATCGCCGTGGCATCCGATGCAAGATTTGCCGCCGGAACCTTCGGATTGAGACCAAAGTTTTTCGCCACGCTGCACCCAAAGCATGCCGGGATTGGCGCCATCATCGGCCTGCTGCGCTTGTAGTTCAGGGGGCAGTAATTCGCGAGCCGAGGTGCGCGGCTCTGCCAAGGCTGGCACCACAAGCAATGCGAGCATCGAGAGAGCCAACAGTCCGGCGCGAGCCATCAGGTCACCGTCAATGTAACTTTCTCGACGGACACCTCATTCTTGTCGTCGGTCCACGTGAAGACGAGTTCGCTGGTTTCGGTTGCGATGGTGGAGAAGGCTGCGAAGGGATTGGCGGCGGTCCCCGGAAACATGTCCATACGGAATATTTCATCGCCACCGTACGTTACCGTCAGCAGCTTGATGATTTCGCGCGGGATCGCCTTGCCCATGTCGTCGCGGCGATAGCCGGTTTCCATCGGGTGGGTGATCAGCGTCTTGATCTCGATGACCTCACCCTTGCGGGCGGTCTTCGGCATCACGATACGAGCGGTTCGCATGAGCTATCTCCGCACTCAGCCGGCATCAAGGCAGGCTGACATTGTGACGATCACTTCGGCGCTATCCATCCACGCGCTGCCATCATTCATCACGGCGATGGCCTGGATGCGCTGGCTCGTTGCCAGCCGTACCGATGTCTGCACGCGTGCGCGGCCCGATCGCGGACCCAGGTGAAAGCGGACCATGTCCGGCTGCGGGTTCTCCGGCGCGAACATGTAGATCGTCTTGACGTGATCGGCAGCGGTCATCGGGCTTTCGACGTTGATCGTCACCGGGACCGAGTTGCCGTTCTCCGCAAGTGGCGAGACCTCGAGTTTGATGCGCCCGGGTTTGGCGGTCCGGCCGGCAAGCGCCTTGTCGATCGCGGACGTCATCGTCTCGGGCGACGCTACCGCAGGCAGACCCGGTAGACTGCCGAGGGCAAGCGCGCCTGCGCCCAGCAAAACGTTGCGCCGGTCGATATCCAAATTTCGATTACTCATCGGCCGCTCCCCTGCTCCTTCAACGTTGCTAGCCATGCCACCACGTCCTCGATCTCCTGTGAACTGAATACGGGCTTAGAGCGATATCTGGCTGCAACCCGTGCTAGCCCGTCAACTCGATGATACGGCGGCATAATCGTTGCGGGGTTAAGCTTGCTCTGGTCCACCAATCGATATCGCAACTGGCCAGCATCAAGACGACTACCAACCCCGGCAAGTGAGGGACCGAGGTCGCCCTGAGAAGGCTCACGCGGTAACGGCACCTGATGGCAGATCAGGCAATTGCCGGTTTCCCGATCCAGCACCAGACGGCGCCCCTGCTCACTATTGCCGGTCAACCCATGGAGCGGTTGCGGTATCGAATCGCCAGCGACCGAGTAGGCGGCTATCCCGGCCTCGACGGCTTGCACGGGACAACACGCCAGGGCTGCAACATTCGCAAGCGCGGCGCTTGCCATTATGCTTCCCTGGCGCACCGAACGCCTCACGCGCGTAGCTTGACGTTCTTCAGCGGCAACGACCGCACGGGACTGCCGGTTGCAGCGTAGATGGCGTTCAACACCGCCGGTGCGGCAACCGCAATCGTGGGTTCGCCGACGCCACCCCAGAACCCGCCGGAAGGCACCGTCACCGTCTCGACCAGCTTAGGTAAATCGGCCATGAGCAAAATCTAATAGGTGTCAAGATTCACCTTTTCGACCGCGCAGAATTTGATAATTATTTAATCAAAAAAAGAAGACGA
>JANOOW010000003.1:0-6285 GCA_031421555.1 Hyphomicrobiaceae bacterium
GTTCAAGCCGAGTACGCGCAGCCTGCCGACGTTCGGGATCACGCCGCTTGGGCCGTCCTACGATACGCCGGGCTTCTACGGCTGGTGCGTCGATGATGCGGTGTATGCCTATGAGGCGGTGGCACCAGCGTTCGCTCGCGGCTGGCCGAAGGCTGCGGCCGACGCTCCGATCCGCATCGTGGTGCCGGTGGACGCGCATACCGCCGATGCGATCCCGTGCATGAAGAGTGCGATGCGGCGCACGGCGGACGATTTGGCAAAGGCTGGTCATGCTGTCCTCGAAAAGCCCTCTCCAATTTCGTTCGAGAGCCTGTTCAAGATGCAGCGCTCGACCATGTTGTATGAAGCGGGTCGTGCGCTCAAGTATCTGCTCGATCATCCGAAGGGGCAGGTCGGCGAGAAGCTTACCGCGGCCATCGTCGAGGGCTTGGCCATGCCGATGTCGCGTTACCTCGACGAGCGGGCGGCGATCGACGTGATGCGTGAAACGTTTTTCTCGACCTTCGCGGACGTGGATGTCTTCCTGTGGCCGGCGGCTCCCGGCACCGCGCCGAAGGGTTTGGAATGGACCGGTGATCCGAAGTACATCGCGCCGTGGACGGCGCTGGGCGGACCGATTGTGAGTATGCCGGCGGGGAAGGCCGCCAACGGCCTTCCGGTTGGCTGCATACTTGCCGGACGTCCCGGTGCTGACCGGCAGATGACCGTATGGGCTCGCCGGATTGCGGCCGCGGCCGAGCGGCATGATTGAGTAAATCACTTCCGGCGATTGCGTCGGCCTCGCGGCTCATGTAGCCGATGCGAGGGGTCACGATGGGCTACTGGGTCTATATGGTCGAATGCGCCGACGGCACCTACTACACGGGCATTGCGACGGACGTGCAACGCCGTATCGGCGAACACAACGGGGCGAGCGGCAAAGGTGCGCGCTACACCTCGGCGCGGCGGCCAGTGGCGCTCATCTATCAGCTGGCGTGCGAAACGAGGTCCGATGCATCGAAGGCCGAGTTCCGCATCAAGCGGCTCAACCGTCGCGAGAAAGAAGCGTTGATCGCGCAGGCACGCGTCTTGAAAGCCGTTGACGCATGAAGGTGGCTGAACACTTCGATGCCATCGTCCTTGGTGCCGGTGCAGCGGGGCTGATGTGTGCGCTGACGGCGGGTCAGCGCGGCCGAAAGGTTCTGTTGCTGGAGCACACCGGTAAGCCCGGCGCGAAGATACTGATCTCGGGCGGCGGGCGCTGCAACTTCACCAATCTCGATGTCGCGCCGAACCGCTTCCTGTCGTACAATCCGCATTTCTGCACGTCGGCTTTGCGCCGCTACACGCAATCCGATTTTCTCGAGCTTGTGCAGCGTCACGGCATCGCCTTCCACGAGAAGACGCTGGGACAATTGTTCTGCGATGGCTCCGCGCGGGCGATTGTCGCGATGCTGCTGGCCGAGTGCGCCTACGGTGGCGTCGATGTTCGCTGTAGTCACTCGATATCCGAGGTGTCGCGGGGCGACCAGTATCGCGTCGAGACCAATGCAGGTGCGTTCACCGCGCCCTCACTCGTGCTGGCGACCGGCGGGCTTTCCATCCCTAAGATGGGGGCGACCGGGTTTGCCTACGACGTGGCTCGCAAGTTTGGGCTTGGGATTACGGCGACCCTGCCGGGGCTTGTGCCGTTCAAAGGCGCCTCACTTTCCAATGAGGTCGACGTTGGTTTGGCCGGGGTTGCGCTGGAGGCGGTCGCGTCGTTCGACAAGCACAGTTTTCGCGAGAACATTCTCTTCACGCACCGCGGGCTGTCGGGGCCGGCAATCCTGCAGATCTCGTCTTACTGGCGACAAGGCGAGCCGTTCAATCTCGACCTGCTGCCCGATCGCGATGCCTACGAGTTCTTCATCGAGCGCAAGCGTGCGCGGCCGCGCGCTGCGGCGCAAACGGTGCTCGCCGGGATCATGCCGGCGCGCCTCGCTCAAGCCGTTGCAGCGGAACATCTGCCACCGGCCGAAATGGCAAACATTCCCGATCGGTTGTTCGCGAGCTTGGGCGCCCGCATGAAGCGCTGGCCGGTCACGCCTTCCGGCACGGAAGGATACGCGAAGGCGGAAGTCACCGTGGGCGGCATCGACACGCGCGATCTTTCGTCTAAAACGATGGAGGCTCGGAGTGTGCCCGGACTTTACGCCATCGGCGAAGCGGTTGACGTGACCGGCTGGCTCGGCGGCTACAATTTCCAGTGGGCGTGGTCGAGTGGCTGGTCGGCGGGACAGGCGATATGAAATCGCCGGCGCCATAAGGGAGAGCTGTCGATGCGGCCGGCGGGGCGTGGACCACTCGAGTCCTTGTACTTCGATTATCCAACTTTCGCCGCCCCGCGCGTCGCCGAATTGGACGGCGTTGAAAAGCGCCATCGCGTAGTGATCGCCGGCGCTGGACCGATCGGCATGACGGCTGCGCTGACGCTCGCCAAATACGGTGTCCCATCGGTGCTGCTGGACGCCAAAACTACGTTCAACGACGGCTCGCGTGCGACGTGCATCTCGCGATCCAGCATGCAGATCTTCGATCAGTTGGGCACGGCTAAGCCCTTCATCGAAAAGTCGCTGGGCTGGCGGCACGGCAGCACGTTCTATCGCGGGCAGGTGGTCTACCGCCTGGAGATGCCGCACAGCGACAACGACAAATATCTGCCGATGTACAATCTGCAGCAGCAGTACGTGGAGCAGTACCTCCATGACGCCGTGGAACGCAGTCCGCTGATCGATATGCGCTGGGCGAGCGAGGTGACAGGTGTCGATACGCGTGGTGATGGCGTGACACTCAAGGTCGCCACGGCGATCGGCGATTATGAACTCAACAGCGAATACGTGGTGGCGGCTGACGGTGCCCGCAGCGCCATTCGCGGCTTCATGGGATTGCGGCTCGCCGGCGACAACTACGAAGGCAAATACGTGATCGCCGACGTGCGCATGGAGCACGATTACCCGACCGAGCGCCGCGCCTTCTTCGAGCCAGCCTCCAATCCGGGTGGCACGATCCTCATCCATAAGCAGCCGGGCAACATCTGGCGCATCGACTATCAGCTGAGGCCCGGCGAGAGCGAAGCGGAGGCAATCGCGGAATCGACGATTCGCGCGCGCGTCGGCGCCATCATCGCCGAGATCGGACACACCAGCGGATGGGACCTGGAGTGGTGGAGTATCTACTCGGCCAACACACTCTGCCTCGACGACTACGTGCACGGCCGCGTGATCTTCGCCGGTGATAGCGCACACATCGTGCCGATCTTCGGCGTGCGCGGCCTCAACAATGGCCTAGCAGACGCACATAACATCGGCTGGAAGCTCGGCTATGTGCTCAATGGGTATGCCGATGCACGCATTGTCGCCAGTTACACGCCGGAGCGGCGCGGCGCCACGCTAGACGTGTTCGCCAGTGCCTCGAAGAGTACGCGTTTCATGACACCGCCCTCGCGCGGGTGGAAGATCATGCGCGACGCGGCGCTGTCCCTGAGCATTCGCAACGAGTTTGCAAAGCGCTTTGCCGACCCGCGGCAGATGACGCCCTATACTTACGCCGACAGCCCGCTGACCTCATCGGCCGATGGCGATGGCGAATTTGCCGGCGGCCCGCGTCGTGGCGCTGCGTGTCCGAACGTGAAGTTGGCCGAGGGTGGCTATCTGCTCGATCACGCCGGGGCGGGATTTACCGCGTTGATCTTCGCCGCGGACGGGCAGCAGCAGGAGCGAGCCGAACTGGCCGCATCGCTGGCGAAGTTGGATCCTCTGTTCAAGGCCGTTTTCGTCGGCACAGAAGTGGCCGATAGCGATGGCGCGATCGCCCGCGCGTTCGGTGCCGCGCCTGGCACGGTCTATCTGTTGCGGCCCGATCTGCACGTTGCGGGCCGTTGGCGGCAATACATCGGCGCCGAAATAATAGCCGCGATGAAGGTCTGCCTCGGAGCACTACCGGCATGAATGCAAAGTCCTTCGACCGGCTCGAAAAGGTCTATGATGCGCTGGCCCAGGCGATAGATCGCGTTGGGCCCGAATCTGAAACCATGTTCCTCGCCAAGCTCGCGCTGACGCTCGCCCACCGGCTTGACGATGATGCGGCATTCATCGAATGCATCGCCAACGCAGCGCAAGACCTGCAAAAGCGCGACTGACGATAACGAGCAGCTGGTATGCCGCCGCATCGTTAGGAGCGGCCCCGTCATTGACGCCTCAGCTGCGCGGACTACACTCATGCCAATACTAAAAATATCGCCAAGTACGGAGCGCCCAATGAAAAAGCCAACCGCCACGCAGATCAAGAAGCTTCGCTCGCGCCAGTGGTTCGACAATCCTGATAACCCGGATATGACCGCGCTCTATCTCGAGCGCACGATGAACTTCGGCTTGACGCTGGAAGAGCTGCAATCGGGCCGGCCGATCATCGGCATCGCGCAAACCGGCTCGGATATTGCACCGTGCAACCGGCATCACATTTTCTTGGCCGATCGTGTGCGCGATGGCATCCGTGAAGCTGGCGGCATCCCGTTCGAATTCCCGGTGCATCCAATGCAGGAGACCTGTAAGCGGCCGACCGCATCGCTCGATCGCAACCTTACGTATCTGTCGCTCGTCGAGATCGCCTATGGCTATCCGCTCGACGGCCTGGTGCTGACAACCGGTTGCGACAAGACCACGCCGGCGCTGCTGATGGGCGCGGCGACCGTCGACATCCCGGCGATCGTGCTATCGGGTGGTCCGATGCTCAATGGCTGGCACAAGGGCGAGCGGACCGGTTCCGGCACCATCGTGTGGAAGGCCCGCGAGCAGATGGCCAAAGGCGAGATCGACTACAAGGGCTTCCTCGAACTGGTCGCCTCATCGGCACCGTCAGCCGGTCACTGCAACACGATGGGCACGGCCTCGACGATGAACTCGCTGGCCGAAGCGCTCGGCATGAGCTTGCCCGGATGCGCGGCGATCCCGGCCCCCTACCGCGAACGCCAGCAGATGGCCTACGAGACCGGCCGCCGCATCGTCGACATGGTGTGGGAAGATTTGCGCCCGTCAAAAATCCTGACCAGGGCGGCGTTCGAAAACGCCATCGTCGTCAACTCCGCCATTGGCGGATCCACCAATGCGCCGATCCACTTGAATGCGATCGCAGCTCACATCGGCGTCGAGCTCACCTGCGATGACTGGGAGCGCGTCGGCTACGACATTCCGCTGCTCGTCAACATGCAACCGGCTGGCGAGTACCTGGGCGAGGAATATCATCGTGCCGGTGGTGTGCCCGCCGTCGTTGCCGAGCTGATCACGAGGGGCAAGATCGACGGCGATGCGATCACGGTCAACGGCCGCTCGCTGATCGAAAACTGCAAGGGCAAGTTGTCCGACGATCGCAAGGTCATCAAGACCTACGACGCGCCGATGAAGGCGCAGTCGGGCTTCTTGAATTTCAAGGGCAACCTCTTCGACAGCGCCATCATGAAGACCTCCGTCATCACGGATGAATTCCGCCGCCGCTATTTGTCGAACCCGAAGGACCCGATGGCCTTCGAGGGACGCGCCATCGTGTTCGATGGTCCGGAGGATTATCACAAGCGCATCGACGATCCGAAACTCGAGATCGACGAGCACTGCTTGTTGTTCATGCGCGGCGTCGGGCCGATCGGGTATCCGGGGGCGGCCGAAGTCGTCAACATGCGCGCGCCCGATTACCTCTTGAAGAAGGGCGTCTCGGCGCTACCCTGCATCGGCGACGGCCGTCAATCGGGGACATCGGGCTCGCCGTCGATCTTGAACGCGTCGCCGGAGGCGGCGTCCGGCGGCAACCTCGCTTTGCTCAAGACTGGCGATCGCGTCCGCATCGACCTCGGCAAGCGCTCGGCCAATATTCTCATTTCGGATGACGAACTTGCCAAGCGGCGTGCTGCTTTGACCGCGGCAGGCGGCTACAAGTATCCCGACCATCAAACGCCGTGGCAGGAGATCCAGCGCGGCATGGTCGACGAGCTGTCTAACGGCATGGTGCTGAAGCCCGCCGTGAAGTACCAGCGCATCGCGGAAACGAAGGGCGTTCCCCGCGATAATCACTAATGGTGGCCGCGTCCGACTTCTCTGACGGGGAGCTGGATGCGGAACGTGCCCCTCATGCGGTAGCTTTGGGTGTCGTTGCGCGAGTAACGCCATTGAGGTTCTTTTGGCGCCGCTTCCATTGCGCGTGCATTCTTTTGAGCATGGTTGGACCACGGGCAATGGCGTCTTTCTCGGCAGTCTTGGCAAGCTCGCGGTAAATTTT
>JANOOW010000004.1:0-2081 GCA_031421555.1 Hyphomicrobiaceae bacterium
CCTTCTCCCGGTTCCAATCACGCTTCTTCGAGGTCTCGCGCTTGTCGTGCAGCTTCTTGCCCTGGGCCACGCCGATCTTGAGTTTGCAGCGTCCCTTCTCGTTGAAATACAGTTCGAGCGGCACGATCGTCATACCCTCGCGCTCGGTTGCCAGCCGGAGTTTTCTGATCTCGCTCTTGTGCATCAGAAGCTTGCGCGGGCGTCGCGGCGCGTGCTGAAAGAACGGACCAGCCAGCTGATACTCGGGGATATAGGCGTTGAGGAGCATCAAGCCTTCCGGCTCGTAGGATGCATAACTCTCGGCGATATTCGACTGCCCCTTGCGCAGCGACTTGACCTCGGTGCCGGTGAGCATCAAGCCGGCCTCGTAGACATCGGTAATGAAATACTCGAACCGCGCCCGGCGGTTCTCTGCCACGGTCTTGCGGCCGTCATCCTTTTTGGCGGCCATGGTGGCTAATCCTTCTTATTTCGCGTGCTACTCGGCTGCCTTCAACTGCAGCACGCCGGCACTGACCATCGCCGCATCCACAAGCTTGCGGGTGGCCTCCGTGATCGGCGCCAACGGTAGACGGCATTCAGCCGAGCCGAAGCCTAGACGGGACGTTGCGTACTTGACCGGTGCAGGATTGGTTTCAGCAAACAACGCATCGTGCAGCGGCATGAGTTGATCATGCAGCTTTAGCGCCTTCGCGTAGTCACCTTTGGCGCAGGCGGCCTGGAATTCGGCACACAAAGCGGGCGCAACGTTTGCCGTCACCGAGATGATGCCCACGCCGCCGTGCGCGTTGAAGCCGAGCGCCACCGCATCCTCGCCGGTCAGATAAACGAACGGCTTGGTGATAAGCTGGCGATGCTGCGACATGCGCGCAACGTTGCCGGTCGCGTCCTTGATGCCGGCAACGTTCTTCAGCCCCGCTATGCGCGCCATGGTCGAGGCCTGGATATCGACGACTGCGCGCCCCGGCACATTGTACACGATGATCGGCAAATCCACGGCATCACTGATCGCCTTGAAGTGGAGGTAGAGGCCCTCCTGTGTCGGCTTGTTATAGTAGCCGGTCGAATGTAGCACGGCATCGGCGCCGGCCTTCTTGGCGAATTGAGTGAGTTCGATCGCCTCGGCGGTCGAGTTCGAGCCCGCACCGGCGATCACAGGCACGCGCTTGTTGGCGACGGCAATGCAGATTTCGACCACGCGCTTATGCTCGTTATGGCTTAGAGTTGGGCTCTCGCCCGTGGTTCCGACCGGCACAAGGCCGTTCGATCCTTGCGCGATTTGCCACTCGACGAACCGCTCGAACGCCGTCTCGTCGACTTTGCCGCCCTTGAACGGTGTGATGAGCGCAGTATTTGATCCCTTGAACATGGTGGCATTCCATTCTGCTGATGCTGCGGCTGAGCACCACTTGGCGATTTCGAAGCGTGAAACTAGGCGTAACCGCGGCTGCCCGCAAGCACAAGCCGCCGCACTTTCCCTTGTTTCGAATGGGCAACGGTATTCGGGAAGGCCATCGAATGGCCGCGAAACATTGCTTCATCGACATGGCGCTCTTTACGTTACACATTGCATGCAACAAGCAACGAGAGACCAGATCGGAATGATCGGCACGAGACTGGAAACAACGCGGACGCTTTTAGTCGCCCTGGCGCTGGCGGCATGGCCGGTTGCTCAATCGCCGGTCGCGCAGACGCTCGCGCCCCCGACTGCGACCGCTGCGGCACCCTTGGCAAAAACCAACGCACCTCCGCCGAAGACTGCGAGCAGCGTTAGCGCACCGGCCGCGGCACCGGCAGCTCAGCCTGCAACCCCGCCGGTTGCACCTGCGGCCGCGCCCGCATTGCCCTCGCAACCGGCGCCGATCTCCATCCCGGCTGTTGCAGCCGTGGAAGCAACGCGCGTCGCTAAGTTCGACGCCGCTGTCGCCCTGGTGCGCTCGGCGACGCTCACGACAGCCGACGCAGCTCTGGTCAAGGATGCCGCCAACGCTTTCAGCACCAACGACGCTGCGAAGGGCCGTACCCTCCGCGACCAGATATCCGACCCCGCCGGCCGCAAGCTGGTCGAGTGGGTGCGGCTG
>JANOOW010000005.1:0-1870 GCA_031421555.1 Hyphomicrobiaceae bacterium
CGATAGGTCAGGTGATCGGCCGCACCGCCAGGGTGACCCAGCGCCGGTTGCCGGACGAAGATGCCAAGAGTCTTGTGTTCGACGACACCAATCTGTTTGACCTCGACAAGATGTCGGGTTGGGATCGCGTCGAAACCGGCACGCGCGCCAACGTCGGCCTGCAGTACACGTTCCAGAACAATGGCGGCGGCACTGCGCGCATCCTCGCTGGCCAAAGTTTCCATCTTGGCGGTGACAATATATACGCCAACCCGGGTAACTTTTCCGATACGAACCCGGCTGTGACACAGCCGATCTACAATCCGCGCAGTGGGCTCGAAACGAGCAAGTCGGATTATGTGGTTGGCGCCTATCTCGCGCCGTCACAGATGTTCCGGTTTATCGGCCAAGCCCGGTTCGACGAGTCCGACTTTTCGCTGCGCCGCACGGACGCTTTCGCCGAGTTCAACTACGGTCCGCTGCTCGCGCAGGGCATCTACACATTCTCAGGTGCCGATCCGACGCAGACCGTGGTCAAGGACCAGCAGGAGCTGTTCGGCCTGTTGGGTCTGAAGCTCACCGACCGCTGGAGCATCCTCGGCTCGATGCGCTTCGATATCGACTCGCATCAGCGCATCCAGGATGCACTGCAGTTGCGCTACACCGACGACTGCTTCGTGCTGACCGCGACCTATACCGAGACTTTCATCACCAATCCAACGATCGACATCGTGCCGGATCGCACCGTCATGCTGCGCTTTGAATTCAAGTATCTCGGCGAGTACCGCTATCAGACGCAGTCGCTGGACACCCTGTTTGCGACCAACCAGCCGGCCAAGTGACGTCTTGGCATTTCATGCGGCGGACGCACGTTGATCACCGGGCTGCGAACCCGGTCTTCGCCTTGTAAGGGCCACGCTTCATGTGGACAACCTCAACGCAATCCTAGCGAGTCACGTTAAGGTTGCCTTCGAGATGAGTTTTCGTACCGGCACCGAACCCACCGGCACCAATGCCGGCTTCCGAGTGAACGTCATGCGCCTGCTGCTTGCACATCGCGACCGGTTCCCGAGGCTCCTTGCGGCATTGCCGTCGAGGACGATGACCGCGACAATGACGTTGCTGACGCTAGCCGGCACGGGGATCGCGTGCTTGCCCGCATCGGCCCAAACCACGAATTTGCCCGGCATCGTCATTTCGACGACGCCGCCGCCGCAACAACAAGCTGCTCCGCAAATGCAGCGCCCCTTCGGCGCGCCTGATCCAGCATCGCCCCCGCCGGCGGCCGCGGCCCCCGCGCCGAAGCCAAAACCAAAGCCTGCCGCGGCACGTCCGGCGCCAAAACCCGCCGCTGCCGCCTCCGAAGGATCGGGCAAGGGAGCTGGCACACAGTCGATCATCATGCTCGTGAACGACGAGCCGATCACCGCACTCGACGTGGAGCAGCGCGCCAAGCTGAATGCGCTCGGTGCCGATATCGGCGCGCGCGCGCAGGCCAACATGAAGGCCCTGGTCGGTTCGGAAGCGACGCAGCTGAAGTTCCGGGCCATGGTGGACGAGATCGTGAAGGAGCACCAGGCCACCAAAACACGCGAGCAGATCCTCGCCATGATCGATCAGCGCAAGACCCAATTTGCGCAGTCGCTGCAGCAGCAGGCGATCGCCAGCGCCCGATCGAGCGTTCTTCCCGGCATCAAGAAATCCGCGCTCGATGAACTGGTCGAAGAACGGCTGAAGTTGCAAGAAGCCAAGCGCATGAACATCTCGATCGAGGACAGCCAGATCGACGATGTCGTCAAGGGTCTGGCCGACCGCAACAAGATGACGCCAGTCCAGTTCGCCGAGCATCTTAAAGGCATGGGCACCGACATCGCCGCGATGAAGGGCCGTT
>JANOOW010000006.1:0-4299 GCA_031421555.1 Hyphomicrobiaceae bacterium
ATCATTCGCCGCGACGAAATGATCCCGCGCGAAACGCCCCGTTACGGTGATCGTATTCGTTCCTATATATACGATGTGCGGCGGGAGCCTCGCGGCCCACAAATTTTCCTGTCGCGCGCGAAGCCGGAGCTCATGGCGAAATTGTTCGCGATGGAAGTGCCGGAAATTTACGACAATGTGGTTGAAATCAAGTCGGTCGCTCGCGATCCGGGGTCACGCGCCAAGATCGCCGTGATTTCGAAGGACAGCTCGATCGATCCGGTCGGTGCCTGCGTCGGTATGCGTGGCGCGCGCGTTCAGGCTGTGGTCAATGAGCTTCAAGGCGAGAAGGTCGATATCATTCAATGGAATGCCGATGCCGCGACGTTCATCGTCAACGCGTTGGCACCAGCTGAAGTATCGAAAGTTGTGCTCGATGAGGACGCCGCCCGCATCGAAGTGGTGGTGCCGGAAGCACAGCTTTCGCTGGCGATCGGCCGTCGCGGACAAAACGTGCGGCTCGCTTCGCAACTGACCGGCTGGGATATCGACATCTTGACCGAGCAGGAAGAGAGCGAGCGCCGTCAGAAGGAATTCACCGAGCGATCGGCCATGTTCATGGAGTGTCTGGACGTCGATGAAGTCATCGCTCAATTGCTCGTGACGGAAGGCTTCGCCAGCGTAGAGGAAGTGGCATTCGTGGATTCATCGGAAGTAGCGCACATCGAGGGCTTCGACGAGAATACCGCCGAAGAAATACAGACCCGGGCCCGCGAATACCTGGAGAAGCAGGAGAAGATCAAGGACGACCGCCGCCGTGAGTTGGGCGTGTCCGATGATTTGGCGGAAGTCTCTGGCGTGACGACGGCAATGCTCGTTGCGCTGGGCGAAAATGGTGTGAAGACGCTCGAAGATCTGGCCGACTGCGCGACGGACGACCTTACAGGCTGGACCGAGCGCAAGAAGGAAAAGGACGGCGAAACCGTTCGCCACAAGGGCTTCCTTGACGGTTTCGAGATTGATCGCAAGGGTGCCGAGGACTTGATCATGTCGGCGCGCGTGCTGGCGGGTTGGATCAAGGCCGAGGATCTGGCTGCTCCTCAGGCTGCCGAAGCCGAAGCGGACGCTGAGCCAGACGCGCCGGTCGCGCACTAGTGTTGTGAGGTGGAGAAGGACGAGGTATGGATACGGAGCCGGCAGCAGCGGAGACAGCCGATGTGCGTAAGCGGGGGAAACCCAGCCTGCGAACATGCATAGTCACGCGATCCGAACTGCCGCCTTCCGAACTTATCCGCTTCGTACCAGCTCCTGATGGGTCGGTAACCCCAGATCTTGCCCGCAAGCTCCCCGGGCGAGGTGTGTGGGTAACCTGCAACGCGCAGGTGCTTAGCGATGCGATTCGCACCAAGGCTTTCGCCAAGAGCCTGAAGCGCAAAGTCACCGTAGTTGGCGATTTGCCGGCGCAAGTCGAGCAACTGATGATCAAGCGCGTCATCGAGGCGCTTTCGCTGGCCAACAAGGCCGGGTGCCTCGTCACCGGGTTCTCGAAAATCGACGCCGAACTAGCGCACGGCAACTTGGTTGTGCTTTTGCACGGGCGGGAAGCGTCGGCCGACGGCTCCGGTAAGCTTGATCGAAAGTGGCGTGCGGTTGCAGCTGATCTCGGAAAAATACCGCAAATCGTCAACGATTTGACGATTGCGCAATTGGATTTGGCCACAGGCAAGGAAAATGTGGTACATGCTGGGTTGAGCGCAGGTGGCGCGACGAGCAGGTTCTCGATCGAAGTCGAGCGTCTCTGCCGCTATCGCCTGCCTTCCTCCTCGTGTGCTCGTGATGCTAAGGCAGAGTAATCTGCTGTGTAATAGGAACGTGCTGCTGCTCTCGTTTGGACGATTTCGGGGCAGAGTTGTTGTCGTTAGTTTTCATTAAGCGGGCCAACCTGCCGAACCGCTCATCGCGGAGAGTGACTGGGTGGTCCGTAGCGTGTCGGGAAAACGGATCAAGTATGAGCGAACCGAAAGAAACCACTGAAAAGACCGCAGGCGCGAGCGGGCGCAAGCCATTGAGCCTCGTCAGCCGCGTCGAGTCGGGCCACGTGCAGCAAAAGTTCAGCCACGGCCGCTCGAAGACGGTGGTTGTAGAAAAGAAGCGCTCGCGCTCGCTGAAAGAGGGCGAGGAGCCGGTTGCCGCGCGGCCGCTGTCGCCAGCCACGCCCGCGCCCCGTCCGCAAGCTGCAAAGCCCGCAGCTAGCGCGCAGCCGAAGCCTGGTGCCCTGCTGCGTACGCTGTCCGACGAGGAGCGCGTCGCCCGGTCTAAGGCTCTTGCTGCCGCCCAGGAGCGCAGCGTCGAAGAAGCGCGCGAGCGTGCCGAAAAGGAACGGTTAGCTGCGGTGGAGGTCACCGAGCGTGCCGCTCGAGATGACGCTGCCAAGGCCGAAGCCAAGGCGCAAGGTTTGCCTGAACCCGAGCCCGAGGCGCCGCCCGCTCCCGAGCCCGAGCCGGTCGTCGAGCCCGTAGCCGAAGCGCCGTCCATCGCCGAGCCCGCGGTAGCGGCAACCCCGGCTGCGCCTGCACCGGCCGCTGAAGAGGCTGCGCCCGCTCGTACCAGTGGCATGACGCGTCCGATGATCGTTTCGCGTGGTGATCGGGCTGCGCCGAAACCACCAGAAAGCGTCAAGAAGGGCGAAACCGAGGTTGCCCGCCGCGCCGGTAAACTGGTGATGACGCCAGAAGTCGAAGACGACGACCGCGCCAAGAAAAAGGGCGGCAAGATTGTCCGCAGCACCGTTGCCAAGCCTGGCACCGAAGAAGGCCGCGTGCGCGGCAAGTTGACGATTACCAACGCTTTCGACGAGCGTCAGCGGGAGCGTTCGCTCGCCTCGCTGAAGCGCAAGCGTGAGCGCGAAAAGCTCAAGGCCATGGGCATCTCCCAGGCGCGCGAGAAAGTCGTGCGCGAAGTGATCATCCCCGAGGCGATCACGATCCAAGAGTTGTCCAACCGTATGACCGAGCGGGCCGTCGACCTCATCAAGGTTTTGATGAAGGAAGGCGCGATGCACAAGATCACCGACGTTATCGACGCCGACACCGCCGAGTTGCTCGTCGCCGAGTTCGGCCACGTCTCCAAGCGCGTCACCGATGCCGACGTTCTCGATGGCTTCATCGGCGCCAAGGACGAGGATGACAATCTGCAGCCACGTGCGCCGGTCGTGACCATCATGGGCCACGTCGACCACGGCAAGACGTCGCTGCTCGATGCGATCCGTAAGGCTAACGTCGCCAGCGGTGAAGCCGGTGGCATTACCCAGCATATCGGCGCCTACCAGGTGACGACACCGCTAGGCGAGCATGTCACCTTCATCGATACGCCAGGCCACGAAGCGTTCACCGCGATGCGTGCGCGCGGCGCCAAGGTCACCGATATCGTAATCCTGGTGGTCGCAGCCGACGACGGCGTGATGCCGCAAACAGTGGAGGCGATCAATCACGCCAAGGCTGCGGGCGTACCGATCATCGTTGCGATCAACAAGATCGATAAGCCGGATTCCGATCCGATGCGCGTGCGCACCGATCTGCTCCAGCACGGCATCGTCGTCGAAAGCCTGTCGGGCGATGTGCAGGATGTGCCGGTATCGGCACTCAAGCGCACCGGTCTCGATAAGCTGCTCGAGGCGATCACGTTGCAGGCCGAGGTTCTCGAATTGAAGGCTAACGCATCCCGCTCGGCCGAAGGTTTCGTCATCGAAGCCAAGCTGGAGCGCGGCCGCGGTCCGGTCGGAACGCTGCTCGTTCAACGCGGCACACTGCGGGTCGGCGACATCGTCGTGGCCGGCATGGCTTGGGGACGCGTTCGCGCGCTCCTCGACGACACGGGGGGCATCATCAAGGAAGCTGGGCCATCGGTGCCAGCCGAGGTATTGGGCTTCGATAGCGCGCCCGATGCTGGTGACCAGTTCGCCGTCGTCGAGAGCGAGGCCCGTGCCCGTGAGATCACCGGGTATCGCGTTCGCAAACGCCGCGATGCGATGGGCTCGGCTGGTACGCCGCGCACGCTCGAACAGATGATGCAGTCGCTGAAGGATGCCGCCGGCCAGAAGGAGTTCACGCTCCTGATCAAGGGCGACGTCCAGGGCTCCGTCGAAGCAATCCTCGGGTCGCTGAAGAAGCTCGGCACCGACGAAGTGATCGCGCGCATTGTGCATACCGGCGTCGGTGGCATCACCGAGTCCGACATCGCACTGGCGAGCGCGTCGAGGGCGGTCGTCATCGGCTTCAACGTGCGTGCCAACGCGCAAGCCAAACTCGCAGCCGACGTGCA
>JANOOW010000007.1:0-5812 GCA_031421555.1 Hyphomicrobiaceae bacterium
TGGGACGTTCTGCATACATACTCATCCGATTATAGGGTGATCTTTGTCGGCGATGCATCGATGAGCCCCTACGAGATAACCGTTGCTGGCGGCTCGGTCGAGCATATGAACGAGGAGCCTGGCGCAGTTTGGTTGAAGCGCATGGTCGATATCTACGAGCGCAGTGTCTGGCTCAATCCGACACCTACTGACCAGTGGGGATGGACGCCATCGATCAGGCTCGTGCGTGAGCTCATGGGCCAACGGATGTTCCCGCTGACACTCGCTGGTGTGGAAAATGCAATGCGGGCACTGGTACGCTGACCTGGATCGTGCCAGCGATTGACGGCGCAATCGTTTTCGGCACAGTTGAGGCATGATGAACAGAATCAAAATGTTGGCGCTGCCTGGTTTCGCAGCGCTCCTCGCCGGATGCAGTGGTAGCGGCACCGGCCTGACGACGGGCTCGCTTTTCGGCGCCAAGAGCGATGGCGGCACGGTCGTCGTAGTCGAGACGCCCGGCATGCGGGCAGCCCAAGTTGCAGCCGTATCGGCGCGGGCGGCAAAGTGCGGCTATAACTATGATCCCGTTCGATTGAAATCAGGGTTCCTTGCCGCTGAAACGCAAGCGGGCGCCCCCGATCTACCCAAGCTCGAGCGCGAATACGATACGATCCGGGCCAAGGTCGCGTCGACGATCGGTGCCGACCCTGAGTACTGCACCGACAACCGCACCCGTGAAATCAAAGCTGACCTGACGCGCCATATGGCAGGCGATTATGCACCGCCAGCCAGCAAGAAGATCGACGAGAGCCTTTTGGCTTCCGGCCCAAGGACGCGCGAAGTCATCAATCCCGAGTACATGAAAGACAAGACGGCGCCGAAGACCAAGCGGGTCGAAGAATAGCTCGCACGCCTCATTTGGCATCGAGTGGACGCGGACGGGCTTCATGTTGCAACAGCTGCTCTGGTCCGAGGTTCTGCTCAAGGGCAGCTTGGCGCTTGTTCTGATCTTCGCGCCCGGACGGGCGGCAGCGATCCTGGGATTGCCGGTTACCGGCAATGGTTTTTGGCCGCGCCTGACTGGCGCAATGCTTCTTGGGCTCACCGCCGCGTTGCTGCTGCAGGGCACCATGCCGATCCCGAAATTGGTCACGCCTGCCGGCCTGCTCGTTGTCAACTTCAGCAGTGCGGCGATGCTGATCGCGCTACTTGTCCTGGGGAAGGCTGCATCGACAAGACGCGGAAACGCCTTGCTCTGGGCCGCCGCTGCCGGACTGACGCTCCTCGGGTTGGTCGAGATCGCATTTGCTTGAGTTTAATGACGCCGTTGCCAAGGCCCAACGAAGCTGGCCCACTGGCATGCGACTTGCTCCATTGTTCCCGCAACTGATCTTCGCATGCGGGAACAATAATTATGACGGTCGTCAACGACACGTGTGCTGGTCCAATCAATTGGGCCTATGCCCGGCCAGAGGTAGCCCCGGCAGGTGTCGGCCGGACGGAAGATGCCTTACTCGCGGTCCCGCCGGCAATACCCGGCGTATCCTTCGAAATCGTAAGCTCCCGTGAGGGCTTTGCTGCACTCGAGGCGGAATGGAACGACCTGTTCGCACGCTGCGGCAACGCCCACCAAATCTTTCAGTCGTTCAACTGGAATTGGCACTGGGCGCAATCATTCCTCGGCGGCAGCGATAGTACCATTTCCCGCGAAACGATCGTACTGCTCACGGGGCGGCGCGGTGGCCGGTTGGTCACGTTGTGGCCGATGGTCATGGCACGCCGGGGGCTGCTGAGAGAGTTGGCCTGGATGGGCGAACCGGTGAGCCAATATGGCGACGTGCTTCTCGATCGAACGCTTGCCAATTCACCGGCGGTTTTGAAGGCCGGCTGGGATTACCTGTGCCGCACGCTCAAGCCTGATCTTGCGCGACTGCGTAAAGTCCGCGCCGATGCTGCCATCGCGCCGCTGCTCGATTTGCTTTCCTCGCTGCATACGGCAGAACTCCAGGCGCCCTACATCGACCTCACGAAAGCGAAGGACTTTGCCGCCTACGAACAGCGCTTCTCCAACCGGGCACTGCGCAACCGCCGCCGGTACATGCGCCGCCTGCAGGGAGCGGGCGCCGTCACCTTCAAGCATTTGAATGAGGGGCAAGAAGCCAGCACGCTGGCTGCGACGGCGATCGAATTGAAACGTCAGTGGCTGATCGATCGCGGATATGTATCGCCAGCACTCGCCGATGCACGGATGGCCCGCTTCATGACAGCCGTTGCCGCCGGCGATAGCCATTCCACGGCGACCCGGGTGTCGGCACTGCAGGCGGGCGGCAAGACGGCAGCACTACAGATCGGCTTCACCTCGCACAACACGCGCTTACTGCACGTAATCGTCTATGACCGCGCTTTCGAAAAAATGGCTGCTGGCGTCCTCCATCTCGAAGAGGCAATTCGGCACGGCTTCGACGAAAAACTCGATCGCATCGATCTGCTGGCACCGGCCGCCGGTTACAAGCTCGAGTGGGCCGACGGTGCGGTGCCCGTCATCGACCATGCCATCGGCCTATCGCCAATGGGTCGCGCTTATGCCCGCGTCTACCTCGGCTACTTGCGCGGCCGGCTGAAATCGGCCGTCGAACGCCTACCGCTCAAAGTCCGGCAAACGCTTGTGACGACGCATTTGCGCACGACAGCAAAGCGCCTCATGGCCTTATGCGGATTTGCCTGACGGCAATCAGCGCACGCCGAGCTTCTTCTGCAAGCTCGACGAGGATGTCGTGTACTGAAACAGCACTTTCTTGTCTGGGTAGACGACGCGGTGGGCGGCTTGCGACATCAACGCCGCCTCGTGGAAGCCTGAGAGTATGAGCTTCAGCTTGCCGGGATAGGTGTTGATATCACCGATCGCGAAAATCCCAGGCTCGTTGGTCTCGAAGCGCTCGGTATCGACGGGGATCAAGTTCTCGGCAAGGTTGAGGCCCCAGCCGGCGATCGGCCCAAGCTTCATCGTCAGGCCGAAGAACGGCAGCATGGCGTTGCACACGATCTGCTCTTCGCCCGCCGCCGTTTTGACTGTGACAGTCTCAAGCTGGGCGCCCGTACCCTGCAAGCCGGTCACCTGACCGATCATCAAACGCATCTTGCCCGTTGCCACGAGTTCACGCATCTGCGCGACCGAATGTGGTGCGCCCCGAAAATCATCGCGCCGATGCAGCAGCGTTACGCTGTTGGCGAGCGGCTGCAGATTGAGCGTCCAGTCGAGCGCCGAGTCACCGCCGCCGACGATCAGGATATCCTTGTCGCGCAAGCTTTCCATGCGGCGCACCGAATAGTGCACGCTCGTGCCCTCGAAAGCCTCGATACCGGCAAGCGGTGGACGCTTCGGCGTGAACGAACCACCGCCCGCGGCGATGATGACCACCTTGGCGTGAAAACGTTTGCCGGCATCCGTCTCAACCACAAAACGCCCGTTGGCATCGCGGCGCAGACTGTCGATGCGCTCACCCAAATGGAATACCGGGTGGAACGGTTTGATCTGGTCCATGAGGCGATCGGTCAACTCCTGACCGGTCACGATCGGCAAAGCTGGAATGTCGTAGATCGGTTTTTCAGGATAAAGTTCCGCGCACTGACCGCCGGTCTTGCCGAGGATATCGACCACATGAGCTTTGATATCGAGCAGGCCGAGTTCGAAGACGGCAAACAAGCCAACCGGACCGGCGCCGATGATCAAGGCATCGATTTCGATCGGCGCTTGATCGCTCGCAACGCCGGCATGTGATTTCGCTAAGTCCTGGGGCAAGCGCGGTCCATCCATCAAAAAGAACTGTCTGCGGTCGTGTCGTTTGTCCACCAATGGTGGCGCTCAGAATTGTTTTGCAGGTACCCGCACCAAGAGGCCGTCGAGCTCTGCGGTCACCTTGATCTGGCAAGCCAGGCGGCTGGATTCCTGAACATCGAACGCAAAATCCAGCATATCCTCTTCCATTGTCGATGGCTTGCCGACCTTGGAGCGCCAGGCGTCGTCGACGTAGACGTGACAAGTTGCGCAAGCACATGCACCGCCGCATTCGGCGTCGACACCAGCGATGTTATTGAGTTTAGCCGATTCCATGACCGTCAGGCCAGGCTCAGCCTCGACCGTTTGTGAAACGCCGTCGGGCTGAACAAACGTAATTTTTGCCATTCCAAGTGCCTGTGCGCATAGAGCCTTCGGCGACCGCGTTCGCGCATCGCCGCTTCGGGACTACGTGTTAGACAGTCACACAAGTGAATACAAGGCGGCGTTACAGCACTCCGGCACCGATGAAGCTGCACGCTTCATCGAGCGCCAGCCGGACGCGAGCGATACCATCCGGCCACGAGGTTTCGTCGCCGCGCAGCAACTCGGCTTGAGCAGCTGCACGCGCCACGGCGTGCGCCCCTACGGCACCGGCCGACCCCTTCAGGGTGTGTGCGGCATCAAGCCAGGCTTTATCGGTGCAGGCGAGTTCCATACGCTTGAGGATCACCGGGGCCTGATCAGCAAACAACTGCAGCACTTCGCGCTCCAGGGCGCGATTGCCGAGAGTGAACCGGCGCAGATGCACGAGATCGACAGGCCCACCCGCTCGAGTTGCAGGCGCGACTGTTAAATCTGGATCGAATTCTCTTTGCGCCGCACCCTGCATTTCAACACACCAATGACCCGCCACCCGTCGCTTTTAGTTCTCTCACAACTGCTCATAAGGTGGCGTTAATCGCGTGATCTATGTTATCATACAATGGGAAATATATTGGAAACTGGTCGGGCCGTGGATTGGACCTTGCTTTCGCCCTAAACGGGAGATAGCCAAAATGCGGGGTACGCGTGAGAATCAGGGCCGGGGCAGGCCTATTTTGCCGAAAGATGATGGTCTTAGCCGATGCGGCGCGGTCTACCGGATCTACTAGGACAAGTTGGGGCATCAGTGGTTGATTTTGATCGTGATGGTTAACCGTCGCGATCTCAGCCAGGCGGGTTGATGGGGCAAGACATAAAATCAGTGCGCGCAGTCGCACCGGCAATTCAGCCGGTAGCAGATGAACCGCGCGTGATCACCGTGCCGCCGCCACTGCCTCAGCGGTCGCGAGACGCTCCCCCGCGGGATCAGACCCGCGAGCAAATTACCAAGCCAATCGAGCAAGCCACCAGTCCGTCGCCCGGCGAAGACGCGGAAGAGGCGCACGAGGCGCGGCGCAAAGCTCAACGCCGGCCTGCCGGTCCCTCACGAGGCCGGATCGCGGCCAATGACGACGCGCCGTCGATCGGCGGACTGATCTATGCACTCAACCAGAAGCCATCCAACAAACCATACGTTATCGCCGCCGGGGCAAGCGGCGTTTGGGCGGCAGCATGCGTAGGCTTTGCCTGGCTGCTGGCCGGCCCCGATCTGATGAGCGGCAATGGCTTTGGCGAGCTGTTCAGCCGCGCCAATATTCTCCCGGGCATCGCGACGCTGTGCGGGCCGGTCGGCTTGATCTGGTTCCTGGCGCTGATCGCCTGGCGCGCCGACGAATTGAAACTGCGCTCGACCGCGATGGCGGAAGTCGCCGTGCGCCTCGCCGAACCGGACCGCATGGCGGAGCAATCCGTTGCCTCACTTGGCCAAGCGGTACGGCGCCAAGTCTCGTTCATGAACGATGCCGTCGGCCGCGCGCTCGGACGTGCCGGCGAACTCGAAGCGCTCGTCCACAACGAGGTCACTGCGCTCGAACGGTCGTACGAGGACAACGAGCGCCGCATCCGTTCGCTGATCCAGGAACTCGCGGGCGAGCGAAACGCGCTCGTGACGACCAGCGATCGCGTATCCGA
>JANOOW010000008.1:0-4792 GCA_031421555.1 Hyphomicrobiaceae bacterium
GCAAGGCCAGACACGCGATCGCCAGGACCGACAGATGGACGGCGACGGCCCGGCGCGGGGCCAGCCAACTGTTGAGGGCGTGGGCGTAGCAGTAACCGGCCAAGAGAACCGATTGGAAGAAGCACATCGCCACCGCCCAAACCGACGGCGACCCGCCCAGTACCGGCAGCACCATTTTGGCGAACATCGGTTGGATCGAAAACAGCAGAAGCGCGGATAGAAACGTGGTCGCCGTAAACACGACGACGCTGGAGACAACGCTTTGCCTGTCGCGCGTGCGGGTCTTGATGTCAGTCATGACGCTGCCAATGAGGCTTGAGGGATTTCATGCGGGTGCTCACAACTCAGACACGGCTCAACCGCCACGAGGCGAAGTTTTCAACGTCCATCTGAGACTTAAAAGCACCACTTGGCACCCATGCCGTCCCCTGGACTGTTTTGCACCCTACACTTCTCACAATTCCATCGCTGACAAACGGCGCCTCGACAAGCTCAAAAGAGCTATATGGCCTAACCGGCCGACCTCTAGTACGAAGAACAAATGACACAGGTTGAACAGAGTTCCAAAAGTGCAGCCCTTGGTGCAACGTTCGAGGTGAGCACAGACTTTGCCGCTGTCATGCCGCCGGGATCGCGGCTGATCGGCATGGATCTCGGTACCAAGACGATCGGATTGGCGCTGTCCGACGTGAACCGCACCATAGCGACACCGCTTTTGACGATCAGGCGCATAAAATTCACGATCGACGTCGTGGCGCTACTGGCTATCGCCACGGAGCATCAGATTGCGGGATTTGTTCTCGGATTGCCGGTCAACATGGATGGGTCCGAAGGACCGCGCGCGCAAGCGACACGCGCATTTGCCCGCAATCTCAATAAGTTGTCGCCGCTGCCGATCCTTCTATGGGACGAGCGGTTGTCCACGTCGGCTGCCGAACGAACGTTGCTCGAAGCTGATACAAGCCGGAAGCGGCGCGCCGAGGTGATCGACAAAATGGCGGCCGGAATCATTTTGCAATGTGCGCTAGATAGGTTGCGGCATCGTGCTGACTAGTGACATATGAAGTGTGTGATGTGTGCCACGTTTACACCAAATCAATTTTCGCCCGGCTCGAAACTGCTTTGTGCGACTCGAACTTACCGATAGTAAACTGTTGAAGGCAGCACGAGCCACTAGGCGTGCTCCGAGGGAATCGATTTAGACGCGTACGAGTTGGTGTAGCCATAAGGTGGCCAAAGCGTGTTCGTCTCGATGATCCCGATGGGAGTTAAAATGGCTTCAATTGCTGCACCTGCGGGGATCGATATTGCGATAACCGGAACCCAGGCTGACCGCGCACAGGCGCGAGGAGTGCCGGTTTCAGTTGGGGTTTCGTTAATTGCCATCGTAGTGATGTGTGGAGCTATCCTGGCCCCGCCGGTTGCCGCGGAGACCCTGAAGCAAGCGCAGACCGGCGCTTACAAGTATAACCCGAAGCTCGATGCGGAACGCGCGAGGTTGCGCGCCACCGATGAGGAAGTGCCGCGGGCGCTTTCCGGCTATCGGCCAACGATCGCCGGTTCGGCCGATATAGGCGTCCAGCGCACTGATTCGAAGCCATCGTCGGCCAACAGTGGTGGCGAGACCCACCCGAGCGGCTTCAACGTAAATGCCGTGCAGCCGATCTTTCGCGGCTTCCGAACCATCAATACGGTACGCGAGGCCGAAGCGCTCGTGCGGGCTGCGCGTGAGACACTGCGTCTGCAAGAGCAAATCGTGTTGCTGGAAGCTTCGACCGCCTACATGGACGTGGTGCGCGATCAGTCCTTGGTGCGCCTGCGCGAAAACAATGTCATCGTTCTCAGTCGCGAACTGAAAGCAACGCGAGATAGGTTCGCGGTCGGCGAGGTGACCCGCACCGACGTCGCGCAGGCCGAATCGTCCCGTGCGACCTCGGTTGCCGCGCTCGATCTGGCACGTGCGAACCTTAAGACAAGCCGTGCGATCTATGAGCGCGTCGTGGGCCGGCCACCAAGCAATCTCGTCGAGCCGCAATTGCCGGAGCGGCTGCTGCCGAAAAGCGTAAACGACGTGACGGCCATTGCCGGTCAGGAGCACCCCAACGTCGTTGCCTCTCTTTACCGCGAGCAAGCAGCGCGTCACACGGTCGATAAAATCTGGGGCGAACTGCTGCCGACCCTGCAGCTGGAAGCCAACTATACAAAGCGATTCGAGCCGTCGCGGCTTACGGACGAAGCGGAGACGAGCAGCCTCGTCGGCCGTCTCAACGTGCCGATCTATCAAGGGGGCGAAGTGCATGCCCGGGTCCGTCAGGCAAAGCAGACGCATGTGAGCCGGCTGCAGGAAGTGGAGCAATTCCGCACCGAGCAGGTCTCCGCGGCCATCGGCTTCTACTCGCAGCTGCAGGCAACGCGGGCCCGCCTCGAGTCCGATCGCATTTCGGTCAACGCCAGCCAGATCGCCTTGAACGGCGTGCGCGAAGAAGAGCGGGTCGGACAGCGTACGCTACTCGATGTTCTCAACGGCGAGCAAACCCTGCTGAACGCGCAAGTGACGCTGGTGACCGATCAGCGTGATCTCGTCGTTGGTGCTTACACGGTGATCGGTGCGATCGGCCGGCTGAACGCTGAATCGTTGGGACTAAGCTCCGAGGTTTATGACGCGCAGGAACACTACTTCGAAGTGCGCCGCAAATGGTGGGGCATCAGCATCACGCATCCCGACGGGCGTCGCGAAAGCCACGACCTGTGGGATACGCACGGCCGTCATTCGGTGATGAAGTAGACAGGCGTTCCGCAGTCTGACCGCTGAGCTCTATGCTTGCTAAATACGAGGACAAGGCGGCGGTCGGCGTTGAAGCAACCGTGGCGCTGCTGTAGGTTGCGTTTCAACGGGATGCCGGACCGCCTCGACCTGGTTGCTGTGCCAGCTCGATGGCGCCGAAGGCGAGGCGCTGGAGTGGATGGGTATGCAGCAAAGTAATGAAGCACCGGCCGAGCCGAGCATGGAGGACATCCTTGCCTCGATCCGCAAAATTATCTCCGAAGAGCCGGCAGCCGCCAAGCAAAACTTTGGCGCTCGTCCACCTGGAAAGCAGCCACCGGTTTCGCAAGGTGCTGCCCAGGCTCCGGCTGTGCAATACCCGGTGACGCCACCTCAGTCCGACGGTGCGACGCAATCGCGTCTGAGCGATATCGTTCGCGAGTTGGCCCCGGCAGCCGTTCCCGTCAGCGTGATTTCCACGGCCTCGTTTCACGACGACATGGCAGATCTCGTGGAGGGCGGTGGGAGTAGCGCCGCACCGTCCATGAAGTTGGCCGAGGCGTCGTTCAAGGCGAGTGCACCGGAAGCAAACCCTTTCCGGCCCATTGCGCCGTCCGAATCTGCCGTCGCCGGGAAGCCTGCGCCAAGGCCGGAGCCGGTGGCCCCCGCACCGGTGGCAAGGACCGCGCCGAACATTCCCGCTCCAATCCTCGCGCCGCAAGCATCCAGCACACCGGCGCCAGCGCCGCAGAAGGTTGCTGCCGATTTCGGCGCCTTCATTCCGTCGAGCGCCGAGTCTATCGGCATGACGAGCCCGCGTCCGCTGCCGATCTCGCTCGGCTCCGAGTTTCGCAATGTCGAACCGGTTCGCGTGCCTGCGCCTGTCCGCATCGTGAAGCCAGATCCGCAGCCGGCCATTGCCGAGGCGAGTGCAACGTTCAACGGTGCAGGATCTGTCGCCGGCGATGACGATAGCGAGATGGCGTCGGCTGCTGCCGAGAGCGACCCCGTGGCCGCCGCCCAGTCCGCATTGGGCGCGCTGGCGATGGGGTTTGCCGCCCCGGCACCGATGCCGGCAAATACTTCGGTATCGACCGTCGCGCCGGTGCAAACAGAAGTTGCAGTGCGCGCGAACGAGACGCCAGCTGCCGTCGAGACCGGACGCAAGTCACTCGATGACAGCATCGTAGACATGTTGCGGCCAATGTTGCGCGACTGGCTCGATTCCCATCTACCGGAGATGGTGGAGAAGGCGCTCACTCAGGAACTGCGCGACCGTCGCAACTGAAGTGGACGCAAGGCACGGCGCCGCCCAAGCACATTGACACATCGGGAAGGGGGGGCGTAGGACCGCAACTCCCTTTTTTCGTGCTTGCAACAGGTACTTTTCAAGATGCTCGACAAGCATTATCAGCCGGCCGCCATCGAAGCGCGCATCCATGCGGCGTGGGAAGAGGCGCAAGCGTTCAAGGCTGGACGCGCGCCATCGCAAGCCGGCGGCAAAAATGCTCCCTACTGCATCGTGATTCCACCGCCGAACGTGACCGGTTCGCTGCACATGGGACACGCGCTCAACAACACGCTGCAGGATATCCTGTGCCGGTTCGAGCGCATGCGCGGCCGCGACGTGCTCTGGCAACCGGGTACGGACCACGCGGGCATCGCCACGCAGATGGTGGTCGAGCGTCAGTTGGCAGCCGATAAGCAACCGGGCCGGCGGGATTTGGGCCGCAAGAAATTCCTCGAAAAGGTCTGGCAATGGAAGGCCGAAAGTGGCGGCACCATCGTCAACCAGCTGAAGCGCCTCGGCGCCTCGTGCGACTGGAGCCGCGAGCGCTTCACGATGGACGAAGGCCTATCGAAGGCGGTGGTGGAATTCTTCGTCAAGCTCGACGAGGCGGGGCTGATCTACAAGGCGAAGCGGCTCGTCAATTGGGACCCGAAATTCCAGACGGCGATCTCCGATCTGGAGGTCGAGCAAAAGGAAATCAAGGGTCACCTGTGGCATTTCCGGTATCCGCTAAAAGG
>JANOOW010000009.1:0-3119 GCA_031421555.1 Hyphomicrobiaceae bacterium
GTCGTGATGCCGAAAAAGGTCAAAGGCTGGTACGCGATGCCAAGCCATTATCTGGGGCAAGATCTATCCGACGTTTGGCTGCAGCCATGACGGCGTTGCCAGGTAGTGTCTCAATCTAAATTTCTTCTGTTGCCCCACAACCAGGTCAATGCGGCGGCCGCCATCCCCAGGGGGTGAGTTATCCAGACGCTGGTCGCATGCCATTTGCTGTAGGTGAAGACGGATTCGCTTACCTCAGTAACGCGGCGATTCATGCGCAAGAAGTAGCGGCCGTGCGCCTCGTATCCGTTGATCGCATCGCCTCCAATCGCAATGGCAACCAGCACAAACGCTACGAAGTTGGCCATGCAGACGGCAAAAACAACAAAGAAGAGGAAGCGAGCCTTCATACAATCGGTTTCCCGTAAGGGACCCCTCTTCTTCGGGGCAACTGGCCAAGCTTCAATCAGCACTACCACGTCCTCTGACTGGGACACGATCAAGCTGCTGACGGTCAAAGTCGATCGGCTCGATCGTTGGTACGCACCCGGATTTCTGTGCATTGGAGATGCGGCGCACGCGATGTCGCCGGTTGGTGGCGTTGGCATCAACCTCGCGGTGCAGGATGCGGTGGCCGCCGCAAACATCTTGGCGCGGCCATTGCTGGAACACCGTCTCTCACCTAACGACCTGCAGGCGGTTCAGCACCGGCGGGATTGGCCAACGCGGGTAACCCAACGGCTTCTGTTGTTTATTCAAAACGCGATCATAGCTCCGACGCTGAGCACGGCCACGTCGCAGCGACCACCGGCGCTTCTGCGCTGGCTAACCCGAATGCCGATGTTCGATCGCGTCCTGCCGCGTGTGTTCGGTCTTGGTGTTCGGCCAGAGCACGTGTCGGCGTTCATTCGTCGTCCGCGCGGTGCGGCACCCTCGAACGCTCCGCGCTAGAACATGATGGATCAGCTGACCTTAGTCCCGCTCCTCGGCTTTGGCCTGATCCCACAGAGCATCCATCTCGGTGAGATCGGATGCTCCCGGTGTCTTCCCGCGCGCCGCCAGCAGCGCCTCGATGCGGTGAAACCGGCGGGTAAATTTATGGTTCGCCGCCCGTAGCGCATCCTCCGGATCGATCTTCATGTGACGCGCGACATTCGCCATGACGAACAACAGATCGCCGAACTCTTCGGCGGTGTGCGCCGCGTCGCCAGATTTCGCTGCCGCCTCCAGCTCATCCAACTCCTCGCGCATCTTTGCCAGGACCGGTTCTAGTGAAGGCCAATCGAACCCCACCTTGGCGGCTTTGTGCTGCAACTTAACCGCGCGCGTCAATGCGGGGAGGGGCAGCGGCACATCGTCGAGAACGCTCGATGCCGGCGTCGCCCTGCCAGCCTTTTCCTGCGCCTTGATCTCCTCCCAGAAACCTTTTGCAGCACCGGCTGAACGCGCTGCATCGTCACCGAACACGTGAGGATGCCGCCGGATCATCTTGGTGGTGATGCCATCGGCGACGTCGGCGAACACGAACGAGTTTTCCTCTTCCGCGATGCGCGAGTGATAGACGACCTGCAGCAGGAGGTCGCCGAGTTCCTCGCGCAAGTCGCTACGATCGCCGCGCGCGATCGCATCGGCAACCTCATAGGCTTCCTCGATCGTGTACGGCGCAATCGTCGCAAACGTCTGTTCGAGATCCCACGGGCATCCGGTAACGGGCGTTCTCAGCGCCGCCATCACGTCGATGAGGTCGGCGATAGTCTTGCGCTCTGGTTTCGACATGAAGGCTCCTTCGACGATTGCCGCTGCAATGATATCATGAGGTGGAATCAACAAGGAACGTCGCGATGATCCGCGTCACACCCAGCATCAGCCTCGACCCCTCGGAGATCGAGGAGGAGTTCGTGCGCTCGTCGGGGCCGGGCGGGCAGAACGTCAACAAGGTATCGACGGCGGTGCAGTTGCGCTTCAACGCGCGCCAATCACCGAATATATCCTATGCTGTGAAATCGCGGCTCGAAGCGTTGGCCGGCCACCGGCTGACGAAAGACGGCGTGATCATCATCGAGGCCAGCCGCTTTCGCAGCCAGCTGCGCAATCGCGCGGACGCGCTGGAGCGATTGGTCGAACTGATCAAGGAGGCCGCCATACAACCTGTGCAGCGCCGTGCGACGAAACCGACGTACGGATCGAAACTGCGGCGGCTCGACGGCAAGAAGAAGCGATCCGGCACTAAGGCACTACGCAGCGGCAAGCCGGATCTGGATTGAACCTATCACCCGGGGAATCACTTCATGCAAACGCGTCGCGCGATCACTGTCGTTGGCTGCCACGCCGAGGGGGAGGTGGGTGATGTCATCACCGGCGGCGTACTTCCTCCGGCCGGTGCGACGATGCTCGACAAGAAACTCACCATGGAGCGCGATCACGATCACATTCGCCGCCTGTTGATCCAGGAACCGCGCGGCTCGGTCGCCCGCCACGTCAACCTGATCGTGCCGTCGACCCGCGCCGATTGCGTGGCTGGCGCCATTATCATGGAGCCGACCGAATATCCGCCGATGTCAGGCTCCAACACCATGTGCATCGCGACGGTGCTACTAGAAACCGGCATCGTCGAGATGGTCGAACCGGTGACGCACTTGCGGCTCGACATGCCAGCCGGCCCGGTCGACGTAATCGCCGCCTGCGACAACGGCAAGGTGCGCAGCGTCACCATTCGCAACGTGCCCTCGTTCGTGCTGAAACTCGACGCGCCGCTGGAGGTGGAAGGGTTCGGCACGCTCAACGTCGACATCGCATACGGCGGCATGATCTTCGCGATCGTCGATGCCAAGGCAGCCGGCTTCGAGATCCGTCCCGATGAAGCGCGCGACTTGGCGATGCTCGGCGAGAAGGTGCGGATCGCCGCCCGCGAACAGCACCCGGTTGCCCATCCGCTTTATCCGGAAATCAGCGGCGTCTCGATCGTGCAGTTCGCTGGCGAATTCAATGGCGCGGGCGAGGTGTCGCGCAACACATGCATCGTCTCGCCGGGCCGCTCCGATCGCTCGCCGACCGGGACCGGCACGTGCGCGCGGATGGCGGTGCTGCATGCACGCGGATTGCTCGCGGTGGGTGAGGGCATCGTGCACGAGTCGATCATC
>JANOOW010000010.1:0-2167 GCA_031421555.1 Hyphomicrobiaceae bacterium
CCACCAAGCGCCAAGATCCCATGCAGGCGCGCGAGCCCGCGCGCACTGGCGTGGCCGTTCACGCCAGGAATCTGCCTTGCGCCACCTCGTGCTGTTGAGTAGTTCCTTCACTAGAAGGCCGACGGGATTTTCGAGGGCCCGTCGCCGAAGGTCACTCGCCCCTTCGAGCATTTGCATTCGCCACTTCTCCCCAGGATCCTCCACATTCGCAATGCGTGTCGCAATGTCATCATCTACGCCAATATGGATGTCGATCTTGAACGGCCCGGCGATCTCTTCCGGAAATACGTGCCGAAGCTACGACCATCGATCCGCCTGACGATCTCTCCAAGGAGATGGCCGTAGAATAGTGCCGACTCGCCATGTTGCGTGCCAGGCGTCCATGCCGGTGCCTCTGCGACAAGTTGGGCGACGCAGCAGTCCCAATCCAGTACCAGATCCAGCGATTGAGGCTCGGCGAAAGCGACCACACTGCCTGATTGGCGAGAAGCTGCCGGATGGTGGTATTACCTTTACCTTTGGCTTCAAATTCAGGCCACACGGAGATTACTTGATCGTCCAGCGCGAGTTTACCTCGCTCAATGAGTTGCAAGACGCACAGTGAGACCACTGGCTTCGTGGCGGAGAAAGACATGCACAAGCGTGTCGCGATCCCATTCATCAGTGTCCAAAGATCGGCGATAATATTGCCGTCGATAGTAACGGCCAGGGCCGCTCCCGGTTCGCCTAATGCGGCGAATGCTTCGCGCAAGGCTCGTATCGCGTCTCGACAAAACCCGCGATACCCTGATTTGGCATCTGCTTACCTTTGACAATTACGGTCAGATGGTTGGGAGCGACTTTGGGCTAGCAAGTTCCTATTTACTTTCAAACGACGCGCTAGCTAGCGGTAACCGATAAGATTTAGTGGAGAGGGCTCGGTTCGGGGTCGAAACTCGTCAGGGTCTGTACGTGATGCCATTCGGGCCTCGCCCGACAGTGAAGGTGGCAACAACTGCGCGACTTTTGACGTCGATCGCCGACACCGTGCCGGCAACGATATTCGTGACAAAAACGAAACGGCCGTCGGTACTAATGGCGACGCCGTGCGCGCCAGCACCAGTCCGGATCGTTGCGACGACTTCTCCGGTTGCTGTGTCGATCACTGACACCGTATCCGACGGTTCGGCTTCGGTTCCCTGATTGGCGGCATAGACGAATAGGCCGTCTTGAGTGGCGTGGACTTGGATCGGATTGCGGCCAACATCAATGCGGGCGAGCACGACTTTCGTTTTAGTATCGATCACGGCGACCTTATTTTCATCGCGCAGTGAGACGTATACTTTTGCCCCGTCCGGCGTGAACCCAACCTGGACCGGCCCTTTGCCTACGGGAATTTTTGCCACCTCGGACAAAGTCGTCGTGTCGATCACCGAGACGCTGCCATCCTGGACATTGGCGACATAGACGAAGCGGCCGTCGGGACTGATCCGCAAGCCGTGTGGGAAACGCCCTATCGGTATCTTCCGAAGAACTTCCTTGCGTGCGAGATCGATAACGGCCACGACGTTCTCACCCGACAGTGTCACGAAGGCACGCCCACCGTTGCTCTCGACAACGACGTGGGCGGGATGATAACCCAAGATGATCGATGCGGTCGGTCCGGACGCCATGCTTGCGGTAGAAAAGACAAGCAACTGCCCCGGCGCTTTCATGCCTGAGCCGGAGGCACCGTGCCCTTGCGCACCGGCCTCCATCGGCGCGTCGCCGACCACGAGCAGCCTCGCGCCGTCGGCCGAAATCTGGACATTGTGTGGCGAGAGTGTCGCCGGAACGATAACCACCTGCCCGGTCGCCAGATTGATAGTGCTAATTGTGTTTCCGGCTTCGTCCGCCGTGTAGACGAACCCGGTCGCATTTTTCAATGGTAGTGCGGTTTGCGCATGAGCGGCAACGATGTTCAACGCACACGCAACCGACGCCGCCGCAGTCAAAAAAGTCCAGCTAAACATGCGCGCGCGCATCCAACGGCCGGTGTTGTAACTGTAATTCTCAATGCTTGATCGCATGTTACGTACCCTCGACACTAATTGGCCGCCGGTCAAAGCCAAGCTGGTTTTGACGTTCGCGCGCACAACGAGCGCTGCAGTGGATGAATAAAAAACTAGAGATCTGTAGCTGATCGTCC
>JANOOW010000011.1:0-11993 GCA_031421555.1 Hyphomicrobiaceae bacterium
AAGGCAGTGCGGCACAGAAGCGGGGATAGCACCTGCCCAGCGCCTCATTGCCGGGGCCACCAGGGCTACCAGCGATACGGCTGCGACCATCAGGAACGATGCCGTGAAGCTGCCGGGCGGCGAAACCACGGCGGAGATTGCCGCAATGCCGAAGATCAAAGTCGGGATGTAGAGCGGTAGCACGAGCAGCGCGATCAACACGCCACCTCTTCGCGCGCGTAAGGTCAAAGCGGCACCAACGGAACCGAGGAGGCTCACCGCGGGCGTGCCCAGGAGCAATGTCGCGGCCAACGCCGGATACGCCGACAGATCGAGGTTGAGCAGCAGCCCCAGCGCTGGCGCACACAGACAGAGCGGGATGCATGTCGTCAGCCAGTGGCCGATCGCTTTGGCTAGACAGACGAGTTCCAACGGCATCGGACCCAAGCTCAGTGCGTCCAGCGTGCCGTCCTCGGCGTCGGCTTCGAACACGCGTGGCAGTGTAAGAAGAGCCGCCAGCAGCAGTCCAACCCAGAGCACACCCGGGGCGATGCGGCTGAGCAAATTGAGATCTGGCCCAAGACCTAACGGCATCAACGACACGACGACAAGATAGAAGCCGAGCGCAGTACCAGTGGCGGCGCCTTCGCGCAGGCCGAGCGTGATGTCGCGCCGCAATAGGGTGAGAAATGCGCTCAAGCGGCGGCCTTCCGGCTCGAGGTGAGGCGCAGCGTCTTCGCGGCGCCTAGGCCAAGATCGACGTGGGTCGCTGCGATCGCGATGCCACCAGCCGCCAAATGTGCACGCACAAGTCCGGCAAAACGGTTGCGGCTCTCGTCGTCGAGGGAAACGGTTGGTTCATCCAGCAGCCATATCGGGCGGTTGGCCGCCAGCAATCGTGCAAGCCCCAAGCGACGGCGCTGACCCGCCGACAAATAGCTAGCGGGTACGTCCGTCAAGTCTGAAAGGCCGAACGACGCCAATGCCTTGGTGACGTCACCAAGCTCTCCGCCGAGATAACGCGACCAGAACTCCAGGTTCTCCGTCACCGACAACCGCGATTTGACCGCGTCCTGGTGCCCCGCGTAGTGGCAATGCTGGCCAAGGTCGCGCTCTGGATCGCCAGCCTGGAGGTGGAACTGCCCTTTAACGGGCTTGAGAAACCCCGCGATCGTGCGCAGCAACGTGGTTTTTCCAGCCCCATTGGGCCCGGTAACGATCAAAGCCTCTCCGCCTGCGATGGAAAATCCAATGCCGTCGAGGACCAATCGCCCGCCGCGCTCGATGCACAGATTTTCTGCCGTCAGCGCAAGGCTCATTAGATCGAGCTCCCCCACTATGAAAGTTGGCGAGACTGACCTAATCAGCATCGCGTTGTGGCAACGCAGCAAAAGCCGATGTATACTGTTTGGACACTAACGAACGCTAGCGCAAAAGCTGAGGCACGGCGGACCGGGATGTCCCCACAGCCCTCGTCTCCATCGGCACTCCGGTGGCGCGGCTCCTCAACACTCGTGGAGATTGCACATGACGACACTATCGCCCGCCTCGCTCGATAGCTTCAAATGCCGCAGGACGCTCACGGCCGGCGGCAAAACGTATACCTATTTTTCGTTGCCAGACGCTGAGAGGAACGGTCTCGCCGGCATTTCGAAGCTGCCGTTTTCGATGAAGGTGCTGCTGGAAAACCTCCTGCGCAATGAAGACGGCCGCTCCGTCACCAAGACCGATATCCAGGCGATGGCCGGCTGGCTGACCGATAAGGGCAAGTCGGCAAAAGAAATCGGTTTTCGCCCGGCCCGCGTACTGATGCAGGACTTCACCGGCGTGCCCGCCGTCGTCGATCTCGCCGCCATGCGCGATGGCATGAATACGCTCGGTGGCGATCCCAGGAAAATCAATCCGCTGGTGCCTGTGGATCTCGTGATCGACCACTCGGTGATCGTCGACGAATTCGGCACGCCCAAAGCCCTCGCCGACAACGTCGCGCTGGAATACGCCCGCAATGGCGAGCGCTACAACTTCCTGAAATGGGGTCAGGGCGCCTTCGCCAACTTCCGCGTGGTGCCGCCCGGCACCGGTATTTGCCACCAGGTCAACCTCGAATATCTGAGCCAGGTCGTCTGGACCAGCCAGTCCGGCGCAGAGACCCTCGCCTATCCTGATACGGTCGTCGGAACGGATAGTCACACCACGATGGTAAACGGGCTAGCCGTGTTGGGCTGGGGCGTCGGTGGCATCGAGGCGGAAGCCGCGATGCTGGGCCAGCCCCAATCGATGTTGATCCCGGAAGTGATCGGCTTCAAGCTGACCGGCCGCATGAAGGAAGGCATCACCGCGACCGACCTCGTGCTCACCGTCACGCAAATGCTGCGCAAGAAGGGCGTGGTCAACAAGTTCGTCGAATTCTACGGCGACGGCCTCGATAGCATGACGCTGGCCGACCGCGCGACAATCGGCAACATGGCACCTGAATACGGTGCGACCTGTGGCTTCTTCCCGGTCGATGCCGAGACGGTCAAGTACCTGACCATTTCCGGCCGCTCGGAATCCTCGATCGCTTTGACGGAAGCCTACACCAAGGCGCAAGGGCTGTTCCGCACTGCCGGCGATGGCGATCCGGTATTCACCGATACGCTCGGGCTCGACCTCGGCGATGTCGTCCCCTCGATGGCCGGACCGAAGCGGCCCGAAGGCCGCGTATCGCTGGGTGATGTCGGCAGCGGTTTCGCCGCTGCGCTTACGAGCGAATACAAGAAGACCAACGAGGACGATAAACGCTTCAAGGTCGATGGCCGCGACTTCGATCTGGCGCACGGCCACGTCGCGATTGCAGCGATCACCAGCTGCACCAACACCTCGAACCCGAGTGTGTTGATCGCGGCGGGCTTGCTCGCGCGCAACGCGGTTGCCAAAGGCTTGACGTCAAAGCCGTGGGTGAAGACATCATTAGCACCGGGAAGTCAGGTCGTGGCCGCCTATCTCGAAAAGGCTGGCCTGCAGAAGTCGCTCGATGCGATCGGCTTCAATCTCGTCGGCTTCGGCTGCACGACCTGCATCGGTAACTCGGGGCCGTTGGCGCCGGAGATCTCGAAGTCGATCAACGAAAACGGCATCATTGCCTCGGCTGTGCTGTCGGGCAATCGCAACTTCGAGGGCCGCGTCTCCGCCGACGTGCAGGCGAACTATCTGGCCTCGCCCCCGCTCGTCGTCGCTTACGCGCTCGCTGGATCGGTGACGATGGATCTAACGAAGGAGCCGCTCGGCACCGGCAGCGACGGCCACCCCGTCATGCTGAAAGATGTCTGGCCATCGAACCAGGAAGTGCAGGACTTCATCCACGCCAACGTCACGCGCGAGCTGTTCATGTCGCGGTATTCGGACGTTTTCAAGGGCGACGAAAATTGGCAGAAGATCAAGACCCCGCCAACCCTCACCTACGCCTGGAACGACAGTTCGACCTACGTGCAGAACCCGCCGTATTTCGAGGGTATCACCAAGGAGCCGAAACCGGTCACCGATCTAGTAGGTGCGCGGATCCTGGCGCTACTCGGCGACAAGATCACGACGGATCACATCTCGCCGGCCGGCTCCATCAAGAAGGAAAGCCCGGCTGGGTCCTATCTGGTTCAGCATCAAGTGCGCCCGGATGACTTCAACCAGTATGGCACGCGACGCGGCAACCATCAGGTGATGATGCGCGGCACGTTCGCCAACATCCGCATCAAGAACGCGATGAATAAGGATGCAACCGGCCAGATTCGCGAAGGCGGTTACACCACGCACTATCCATCGGGCAAGGTGATGTCGATCTTCGACGCGGCGGAGGCCTACAAAGCCGAGGGCGTGCCGCTGGTGATCCTTGCCGGCATCGAATATGGCAACGGCTCGTCGCGCGATTGGGCGGCAAAGGGCACCAATCTTCTCGGTGTAAAGGCCGTGATCGCACAGTCGTTCGAGCGCATCCATCGCTCGAAACACGTAGGCATGGGCGTAGTACCCTTAACCGTAGAGGAAGGCACATCGTGGGGCTCGCTCGGCCTCAAGGGCGACGAGACAATATCGATCAAGGGTCTCACCTCGGTGAAGCCGCGCGCCATGATGGAAGCGGAAATTACAGCCGCCGATGGCAGCGCCCGCTCGATCCCGATCCTATGCCGCATCGATACGCTCGACGAGATCGAATACTATCGCCACGGTGGCATCTTGCACTACGTGCTGCGCAACCTCGCAGCGGTGGCTTAAGACTATGAAGCAGGGCACTCGATGGGGCGCCCTGTTTTTCAACCTAAAACTTCTTATCAAGGCCCGCCTGCTTGAGGACCGCGTTCGCGGTATGCCGCGACTTTATTTTGCCGTCGACTGTGATGAATCGATTAGTCCTTGGGCTATACCAGATCTCATGATCGCCCTTGCCCTCCCGGTGGAATGCGCACCCGGACTCCGATAGCAGCCGCCGAACTTCGCGCTCGAAAGTGGCCATTAGGCCAAGCTGGGGTTTGGCACTCTGGCCATGTGCTCGGCATGAATGTGCACGGGAATCTCATGCAAATCAGATTTGACCCCGTTAAGCTCCAACAGTTCAGGTATCATGCGAAGGACTTTGTCTCGCAATGCTTCGAAGGTCGCGGCTTCGGTAGCGAGACCCGGCACGTCGGAACTGTCGGCAATCCAAACGCTCGCGTCTTCGTCCCAACTGGCGCGCACGATAATCGACCGGTGGATCATAAGTATGCCTCAGCTGCAACTTCGAGATTTAACTCTTCTAGAGTAGCATAAGCATAGCGTTTTTTACATCACTGAAACGCGAATGTCGCTAAGCAACAGCAGCTGGCAACAGCGCTTCCAACTCCATGCGCGCAGCTTCGAAGCGGCGGCACATCGCGGCCATGAACTCGATGACTTCGGGTGGCATTCCGGCGCTCGCGGCGCGGGCGGGGTCGTAGACATCCTTCAACGTGTCATGAGCGGCGGCGATCACGTCGAATGTTGCTGTCTTAGGAACCTTCAGGACCGTGTGTGCGCCGAGCTTTTCGGCAGCCTTCACGCGCTTTTCCATCTGGTCGGCGGCTGGCAGTGCGCAGGGACGCACCGATCGCAGTGCCTCGCGCTGGAACACCATTTGTCCGCGTTCCAGGCATTCGACCTCCAGGAAGGTGTCCTCGACGTTGAAGATGTCCTTCAAGGTCTTGCCTTTAGGGATCATCACAACCGCGCGCATGATCGAGCTATCGGTCATGACCATATCGACCGTCATCGGATCGCTGTTTTGCTTGCGCCATGCTGCCAAGTCAGCCGCTGCCATCTGATCATCCTCTTGACGACAAGTTCGTCAGAGGCGGACGGTACCAAATATGAGTTAATGCGAAGCTGGCGTAACGCATGCAATCTTATGCATTTGACATCATGCCAGCTCAAGCGCGCACTGGTGACGTGTAGATCGGCTCGGCACGATAGACGGCGGCTTGCTTGGCGACCTGCTGCGGCGCTTCGAGTGCCGCATAGGCAGTGTTGACGCGTCGTGTCATGTCAACGAGGTAGTCGCTCACTTCCGGTGGCTTTCCGAATTGGCTCAATTTGAAACGGCCGTTTGCCAGTTCGAACGGGTTTCGCAAGAAGCGTGCGAGCAGAGATCATCGCATAAGCTAGCCGTGGCCCAGTCCATGTGCTAAGGCACCGCGCAATGATGCAGTGCAGCAACGGCTGCGGCTGCCGCTTGGCCTTCAAGGACCCACATGGAACTTCGTAATATCGCCATTATCGCGCACGTCGACCATGGCAAGACGACGTTGATCGACGTGCTGCTCAAACAAACCGGCTCGTTTAGAGACAACCAGAAGGTTGCCGAACGCGCAATGGACTCGAACGATCTCGAGCGCGAACGAGGCATCACCATCCTCGCGAAGTGCACGTCGCTCGTCTGGAAGAACGTGCGCATCAACATTATCGATACGCCGGGCCACGCCGATTTTGGCGGCGAAGTCGAGCGAATCTTGAGCATGGTCGACGGCGTCATCGTGCTGGTCGACGCTTCGGAAGGCCCGCTGCCGCAGACCAAGTTCGTGCTCTCGAAGGCGTTGAAGCGCGGCTTGCGCCCGATCGTCGCCATCAACAAGATCGACCGGCCCGACGAGCGCTTCCAGGACGTGTTGAACGAAGTGTTCGATTTGATCGCCAATCTCGACGCAACCGACGAGCAGCTCGACTTCCCGATCCTTTACGGCTCCGGCCGCGACGGCTGGATGGCGATGAGCCCGGAAGGTCCGAAGACCGACATGGCGCCGCTGTTCGACCTGGTGTTGAAGCACGTCAAGCCGCCGATCGTGGAAGAGGGCCCGTTCCGGTTGCTCGCCACCACGCTTGAAGCCGATCCCTATCTCGGCCGCATCCTGACCGGCCGCATCTCGTCCGGCACGATCAGCCCTGGCCAGACGATCAAGGCCATGACTCGCGAAGGCAAGCTGATCGAAACTGCGCGCGTTACCAAGGTATTGGCATTCCGCGGCCTGGAGCGCACGGCGATCGAGGTCGGCGAGGCAGGCGACATCATCGCCATTGCCGGGATCACCGAGGCAACGGTTGCCGACACGCTGTGCGATCCGGTCGTCGAAACGGCGATCTACTCGCAGCCTGTCGATCCGCCGACGCTGTCGATGACGTTCCGCATCAACGATGGGCCGTTCGCGGGCCGTGAGGGCGACAAGGTCCAGAGCCGCGTCATCCGCGAGCGTCTGCTCAAGGAGGCCGAGCGCAACGTTGCGATCCGCATCACCGAAAACACCATCAGCGACTCGTTCGACGTTGCCGGCCGTGGCGAATTGCAGCTTGGCATTTTGATCGAGACGATGCGCCGCGAAGGGTTCGAGCTTACCGTGTCGCGTCCGCAGGTGGTGATGACGACGGACGAGACCGGTCAGCGGTTGGAGCCGATCGAGGAAGTGATCATCGACGTCGACGAGCAGCACTCCGGCGTTGTGGTGCAGAAGCTCTCGGAACGTAAGGGCGAGTTGCTGGAGATGCGGCCTTCGGGCGGCGGACGCCAGCGCCTCGTGTTCAACGTGCCGACGCGCGGCTTGATCGGCTACCAGGGCGAATTGCTCACCGACACTCGTGGCACCGCCGTGATGAACCGTTTGTTCAACTCGTATGCGCCGCACAAGGGCCACATCGAGGGCCGCCGCAATGGTGTGCTGCTGTCCAATGGCGATGGCGAAGCGACCACCTACGCGCTGTTTTATCTGCAGCCGCGCGGCTCGTTGATGATCGATCCGCAGACCAAGGTTTACGGCGGCATGATCATCGGCCAGCACACGCGCGACAACGATCTCGAAGTGAACGTTCGCGAAGGCAAGAAGCTGTCGAACGTGCGCGCCGCCGGCAAGGACGACGCGCTCATTCTGACGCCACCGATGAAGATGACGCTCGAACGCGCCATGTCCTACATTCAGGACGATGAGCTGGTCGAGATCACGCCGCAGTCGATCCGGTTGCGCAAGCGCTGGCTCGATCCGAACGAGCGCAAGCGCCGCGATCGCGCGCGCGAAGCGGACGTGGCATGAAATCAAGGCCTCCACCGTCAGACGTGGAGGCCTTTTTCGTGGGTTTTGGTTCAGGTCCGGCGCAACGCATTCAGCGCGCTGACGATACGCTCCGGCGTCATCGGCATCTGCGTCATGCGGACGCCGATCGCACGCCTGATCGCGTTGCCAACAACCGCTGCCACCGGCACGATCGGCATCTCGGCGACACCGCGCACGCCGTAAGGCACGTCCGGCACCGGCGTCTCGATCAGCACGCAATCGATTTGCGGCAGATCGAGCGCGGTCGGCATCCGGTAGTCGAGCAGGCTGGCGTTGCGCAGCCGCCCGTCCGTCGCGTAGTCGAAACCTTCCGTCAGCGCCCAGCCGAGGCCCTGCGATACGCTGCCTTCGATCTGCCCTTCGACCGCGACCGGATTGAGCGCCCGCCCGACGTCCTGAAACGCGGTGTAACGCAGGATCGTCACCTGTCCGGTCTCTGGATCGACCTCGACATCACAGACGTGAGCACCGGCTTCGACGCCGAGCGGCAGCTTGGTCGATACGCCGCGGCCCAGTATTGCGCCCTCGGTCAGCGTCGACTGCATCAGCTCGAACAGGCTGATGGAACCGCCGCCTTGCCGCGTCGCACGGAAGATACCGGAAGCATAGGTCAGAGCATCGGGTGCACACTGCAGCTTCGCCGCCGCCCGCTCGCGAAGCTGCCCGAGTGCATCCTGGCAGGCTTGCGACACCGCCGCCGCCATCGTCCGTCCGACGCGGCTGCCGGCTGCAGCATCCGAGTAACCAACCGACTTGGTGTCGCCCATCGCCACGTGCACGTCGTCGATCGTCAGCCCGAACTCTTCCGCCGCGACCTGCGCCATCGCCGTGCGCGTGCCTGAGATGTCGACCGAGCCCATCGTCACCATCGGACGGCCATCGCCCGCGATCGTCACGTGCGCCGCCGATGTCATCGACGTGCCGCGCCAGTAGCCGAACGCCAGTCCGCGCCCACGCGGCAGGTTGCCCGGCGTGATCGGATCGCGCCAGCAGGCGTGAGCAGCAATAAGCTCTGCGATAGTCGTAAGGCCGATCGACGGGAACGGCGTGCCGATCGGCATAAGGCTGCCGGTCACCGCCAGATTGCGGCGACGAAGCTCCAGCGGATCGATGCCGAGGGTGAGCGACAGTTCATCGACGGCTTGCTCCAGCGCGAACGCGGCCTGGATGCCGCCGGGTCCGCGATAAGCCTCCGTTCGCGGTTTGTTGGTAACGATATCGATGCCTTCCAAATGCAAGTTTGCGCACTGATAGGGCGCGGCGGAGGCCTGCATCAAGAGTGTCGTCGGCGTGCCGGGAATGCCGCCGCTATCGAACACATAGTGGCCTTCGATGGCAGTGATCTTGCCGTCCGCTCCGGCCCCGACCCGGACGTCGATGCGTGCGGCGGCGGCCGGTCCCGAACCACCGGACATGACCTCCTCGCGGCTGATCACGATTTTGACCGGGCGTCCGCACAGCTGGGATAGGCGGACCGCAATCGGCTCGACGTGCACGGTGATCTTGCCACCGAACGCACCGCCGACTTCCAGCGGAATCACCTTGATCTTCGAATGCGACAGCCCGAGCAGAACAGCCGTCTGAATTTCAGTCTGGAACGCGCCTTGCGTCGAAACCCACAGCGTGACGAAGCCCGTCGCGTCGGCTTCGGCGACACAAGCGTGCGGCTCGATGTAGCCCTGGTGCGCCGTGTCGATCACGGTCTCGATCGCGCCAACTGCCGCCGCCGATGCGAGCGCTGCCGCAGCATCGCCCCGCTCGATGAGCGTGCGCCCGCCTGCATTGCGCGGCGCGAGCACGGACGCATCGAAACCTTTCGGTTTCATCGCGGGATAGATCAACGGCGCGTCGGGGGCGGTGGCCGCTTGAATGTCCATCAAAGCCGGCAGTGTCTCGTAGGTGACGTCGATGAGATCGAGCGCGGCAGCGGCGATATACGGGTCAGTCGCAGCCACCGCCGCGACCGGCTGGCCACGCCACGTCGCGCGGTCGCGCGCGATGACGGTGAGAGCCGAAACCCAGACATCGGCCCCGGTCTCGCCAAACGGGATCATCGTGCCAGGCTCGATCACTGGAAAGTCGCTCGCAGTGACCACCGCGAGCACGCCCTTCAACACCCGCGCTTTCGCGGTATCGATGGACAAGATGCGCGCATGCGCGTGCGGACTGCGCTTGATGGCGCCAACCACCAGACCAGGACGCGTCAGATCGGCCGGATACGTCGCACGGCCGGTCACGCGCTCGCCTGCATCGACGCGGGGAAGGCGTTTGCCGACGACTTGCATCGGCGCCTCTGTCGTCGTCATGCGCGTGTCTCCCGAAGATCGACGGCAGCCGCCTTGATCGCCTCGACGATCTTGCCGTAGCCGGTGCAGCGGCAAATATTGCCGGCTATCGCGTGACGTATTTCGTGGTCGCCCGGATTTGGATTTCGCTGCAGCAATGCAACCGCCGACACGACGATGCCGGAGGTGCAGAACCCGCACTGCGTTCCGCCGTGCTTGATCAGCGCGGCTTGCACCGGGTGCATGGCGTTGCCGGTCGCGATGCCTTCGACGGTGACGACCGTGGTGCCCTCGGCTTCGACGCCGAGCACGAGGCACGCACATACCGGTTCGCCATCGACCAGCACCGTACACGAACCGCAATTGCCGTTGCTGCAGCCTTCCTTGGTACCGGTGAGACCGAGCCGGTCGCGCAGTACCCCGAGCAAGGTATCGCGAGTGTCGGCCAGCGCCTCGCGCGGCTCGCCGTTGACTTCGAGTGTGATGACGGTTTTCATTCGACTTTGCATCCAAGTTCGGCGGCACATGCCGCCAGCACCCGGCGCGTAAGTACCGCGACGAGATGGCGGCGATAGTCAGCCGAGCCTCGCGTATCGGAAATCGGGCGCGCTTCTCGCGCAGCAACTGCGGCTGCCTCGGCGAACAATGCCAAACTCGGCTTCGAGCCGATCAGCACGCGTTGCGCTTGCGTGGCGACAAGCGGTGTTGGCGCGACAGATGCCAACGTGATCTTCGCGCCGATGATGACACCGCTCGCATCGAGTTCGATCCACGCGCCAGCGCCAGCGATGGCGATATCCATCTCGCGGCGCGGCGTGAAGCGCTGGTAGGCCGCAGCCGTTCGAGGGCGTGCCGCCGGCAGTACGATCGCCACCAAAATTTCACCATCGGCGAGGGATGTGCGGCCGGGCGCTGTCGCAACCGCGGCGACGGGAATTGACCGCAAGCCTTTTGACCCGGCAATTTCGGTCACCGCGCCGAGGCAAATCAGCAGCGGTACGGCATCCGCCGACGGCGCCGCGTTACAGACGTTTCCGCCTAAACTCGCGCGGTTCTGGATCTGGAGGCTGCCGATCAGTTTCGCCGAAGCGAGTAGTGCTGCATGTTCCGACGCGAACGCCACGTGCTGCGCGAGTTTGCCGATCGTCACCGCGGCACCGATCCGCCAACTGCCGTCCGCCCGGCGGTCGATGGCATTCAGCTCTGGAATACGTTTCAAGTTGATGACGTGTGCCGCGGAACGCCGCCCCTCGCGCAACTGGGGAATGAGGTCGGTTCCCCCCGCCAGCAGACGGGACGCACCGCCGCCGAGTAGCCGGATACCATCCTGAAGGGATGTCGGGCTGTCGTAGTGAAGCTCCTGCACGTAGGCTCCTCGAAGTTGCATCGCATGCACGGTTAGAACGATAAAATAGCCGGCGGCCGCGCGCTGGCACGCGGCAGCAAACTAGTTCAGCGGTAGTCCAACGTAACTTTCGGCAAGACTGGTTGCGGCAGCCTTGGATGAGGTGACGAAATCGAGCTCAGCCAGCTGCCGGCGATGATCGAAATCGTTGCCATCGTGAAACCTATGCAGCATTGATGTCATCCACCAGGAAAACTGCTGCACGCGCCACACGCGCCGCAATGCGGTGTCCGAATACGTAGCGAGCAAATCGCTCGAGCCGGTGTCATAGAACGATGTCAGCGCACGTGCCATCACATACACATCGGCGGCGGCGAGGTTCAACCCCTTCGCCCCGGTTGGGGGCACGGAGTGTGCCGCATCGCCCGCCAGGAATAGCCGCCCGTACTGCATCGGTTCGCAGACGAAACTGCGCAACGGGATGATGCCCTTCTGAAAAATCGGCCCTTCCTGCAAACTCCCATTGGCGTCTCCGCCTTCTCGAGCGGTGCGCGCCTGCAGTTCGGCCCAGATGCGATCGTCCGGCCAGTTTTCGACCTTGTCGTTTGGGTCGCACTGGAAATACATGCGCTGGATCTGTGGCGAGCGCGTCGAGATCAACGCGAACCCGCGCTCGTGATGGGCATAGATCAGTTCGTCTGATGAGCGCGGAGCGGTCGCTAGAATCCCGAACCAACCGAACGGATAAATCCGGAAGTAGTCTTTCCGCACGCTGCCTTCGGGGATCGCTGCACGGCTGACACC
>JANOOW010000012.1:0-7809 GCA_031421555.1 Hyphomicrobiaceae bacterium
TACCTTCCTCGCGAAACCGCGCATTGGTGGTGCCTTCAGGCAGCGATATTGCAATGAGGAAGGGTGCGAACGTCAGAATGCCGATTGCATCCGCTTGCCACCAAGCCTGCCAAATCTCAAACCACGATGCCGTTGTTTGGCTAGCGATCTTGATCGCTAGCGCGGCCGGCGCCGCACTGACGGCTGGGGCAATAGCCGCTGCCGCAATGAACCATGACCCCGCGCGCAAGTTTTCGAAGCTGAATTGGCGGGGCGATGAACGCTGCAGGATAGCGACAAATATGAGTGCCTCGGCAACATTGCATAGCCCGAATGCGGTCGACAATGCCGGGTTGCGGCCAGCCATCAGATTTGCTGCAATCGTTCCGATGAAGATGCCGCTTGCGACCATCCAGCGGCGGGGCTTGTTCAACGGCAGAATGGCGCCTGCCGCGAGCCCGGATGCGGGCCAGAACACCGCCACGCCTTCCGGTTGTGCCAACAGTGACAACCCCAAACGCGCGCCCGCGAAATAGGTCAAGCCGGACATAATGATCCAAGCAACAGGCCAGATGGGCATAGGGAAATATCGATTGTTGAAAGTGGCTAAGACATAAAAAAATGAATTGAACTGATTATAAGCAGCGGAAACGTGCGGGGGCGCAAGCGCAATCCGCCATTTGCCGGCGCACTGTCGGAATTGCACTCTATCGAACGTCTTTAGTAAAGCGAGCACCGGTCGGAGGATACATATGCAATACGCTATTCTTTGTTATCACGACGAAAAGGTGACGTGCGGTTGGAGTAAGGAGCAGGATGAAGCCGTCATGACCAAGCTTGGCGTTGTGCAGGAAAAGCTCGTTCGCCAGGGCAAGCTGGGGCCTGTCGCACGGCTATTGCCGACCACGGCTGCAACGACGCTGCGCAAGGATCGCGAGCCCGCGCTCGTCATCGATGGTCCCTTCGCTGAAACAAAGGAGCAGTTGCTCGGCTTCTACGTCATAGATGCGGCGTCTCTGGACGAAGTAATCGGCATCGCCCAAGAGCTTGGCCAGGCCAATCCTGGTGGTGCCTATGAGATCCGCCCGATCGGCTTCTTCTACCCAGGGAAGACTGCGACGTGACGGACACGGGCTGGATCAGTTCGGTTCTGACGGCCGCTCGTCCTCAAGCGGTCGCCGCGCTGCTTCGCTACTTTCGCGACCTCGATACCGCGGAAGAGGCGTTTCAAGAGGCGTGCCTGCGCGCGCTCAAGTCATGGCCGAAAAACGGTCCGCCGCGCGATGCCGCCTCGTGGCTGATCATGGTTGGCCGTAACGCCGCACTCGATGGCAAACGCCGCCAGATGCGTGAACGGCCCCTGCCGCCCGAAGAGCTGATTTCCGATCTCTCCGATGCCGAGACGGCGCTTGCCGAGGCGATCGACCAAACCGGGTATCGCGATGACATCTTGCGGCTATTGTTCGTGTGTTGCCATCCGGAGTTGCCGGCAACGCAACAGGTGGCGCTGGCACTGCGGATCGTATCCGGATTGTCAGTCGGCCAAATCGCTCGCGCGTTCCTCGTCTCTGAGGCCGCGATGGAGCAGCGGATCACGCGCGCCAAAGCGCGGGTGGCTCAAGCCAACATTCCTTTCGAAAATCCGGGAGCTTTCGAGCGGGCGGAACGGGTGGCGGCCGTCATCGCCATGATCTACCTTGTCTTCAACGAGGGCTACACCACCGCTGGTGGTGATCCGGCAGTGCGCAGCGATCTGTGCGCCGAAGCGATCCGCTTGTCGCGCCTGCTGTTGGGCTTGTTTCCAGCTGAACCAGAGGTCATGGGGCTGACCGCGCTACTGCTCTTTCAAGATGCACGGGCTGCGGCGCGGTTCGACGCGGGCGGTGCTGCCGTCCTCCTCGACGATCAAAATCGTGCCCTATGGGATCGCCGCCAAATCGCCGAAGGCTTGGCGCTGATCGACAAGGCTCTGCGCCACGGCAGACCCGGACCCTACCAAGTGCAAGCGGCAATCTCGGCTATCCATGTGCGTGCAGCCCGGCCCGGGAATACGGATTGGGCGCAGATCGATCTGCTCTATGGCACGCTGGAACGCATGCAGCCGTCGCCCGTTGTCACGCTGAACCGCGCGGTCGCCGTCGCCAAGGTTCGCGGACCAGCAGACGCACTTGCGATGATCGAACCGCTGGGCGGCAAACTTGATCGCTATTTCTACTTTCACGGCGCGCGCGGGGCCTTTCTGCTGCAACTTGGCCGCGCACAGGAGGCCCGCATTGCCTTCAATCGTGCAATCGCTCTCGCCAACACGCCAGCTGAAGCTGCGCATATCCGCATGCATCTGGACAAAATTATCGAAACGCCATCACCAGCGGCTCGATAAGCCCGTCGCCCGTGTCGGATTGACTGGCGCGTCTACGTCCTTGGGTAACTGCAATCTTTATCAGCGCGAGTAAGCAGAGAAAGTAATCATCTGAGGAGAGTAAAATGCCGTTCGATCAGAAAATCACGCCGTGTCTTTGGTTTGAAGGCAATGGCCTGGAGGCAGCGAAATTCTACACATCGGTCTTCCCGGACTCGAAGGTGCACGACGTACATAACGCCAAAGCCGATACGCCGGGGACGAAGGAGGGCGAGCCGTTGATGATCGGTTTCACCATCGCCGGTCAGAACTACCTGATCCTCAACGGGCCTCCACATGACAAGTTCAACGATGCTATTTCCTTGTCCGTCACCTGCGAAGATCAGGCCGAGGTTGACCGCTACTGGGAGGCTCTGACGGCCGATGGTGGCAAGCCCGTCCAGTGTGGGTGGTTGAAGGACAAGTACGGCTTGTCTTGGCAGATCATACCGAGGGTATTGCCCGAGTACCTGTCTCACCCCACGAAAGGCAAGCAGGTGATGCTGGCGATGATGCAGATGGTGAAAATGGACATCGCAGGCTTGCAACGCGCGTTCGATCAATAATTGGATGGCATGCGCATATTCTTGGGCGACTACAAAGTTCTGCTGGCCATGTAAAACTGAAAGGAGATCTGACATGACAGATGAAATCGTTCTCTACACTCACCCGATGTCGCGCGGACGCATGGCGCGTTGGATGTTGGAGGAGGTAGGCCTACCCTATCGCGCCGAGGTGCTGGACTACGGCGCAAGCATGAAATCGCCGGAGTACTTGGCAATCAATCCGATGGGCAAGGTGCCGGCCATCCGCCACGGCGATACGGTAGTCACCGAATGCGCCGCAATCTGCGCTTATCTGGCCGACGTGTTTCCGCAGGCAAAACTCGCGCCTCCTCCGGGCGACCGTCTACGTGGCTCCTACTATCGCTGGTTATTCTTTGCCGCTGGCCCCTTGGAGGCCGCCGTGACGAACAAGAGCATGGGCTTTGAGGTCCCACCCGAGCGCAAACCGATGGCGGGTTATGGCAGCCTCGACGATGTTTTGGCCACAGTCGATGGGCTGCTGTCGAAGCAAGACTATTGCACCGGTGACCGCTTCACGGCCGCCGACGTGTACCTTGGCTCGCATATCGGCTGGGGCATGGAATTCGGCTCCTTGGAGAAGCGCCCCGCTTTCGAAAAATACTGGCAGCGCGTATCGTCTCGCCCCGCAGCTAGGCGCGCGAATGAGATCGACGATGCCTTGATGGCGAAGCACCCGATGCCGGGACAAGGCTAGATCGACAGTGAGCAATCTATCAATCAGGCGTGCTGATGGCCACCGGAATTGACCTGCGCCGCAGCGCGCTGTCGCTCGCGGGCACAAGCGAGGCGCCTCACTTCGAACGTTTCGCCTTCAAGGTCTCACGCATTTATGTGACCCTGGCGGCCGATGAGCTCACCGCCAACTTCAATTTCACTCCCGGCGAACAGGAACTGAAATGCCTCACGGCGCCGGACGCGTTCGCGCCGGTGCCGAATGCCCGGGGCAAGCAGGGCTGGACAACGGCCAAGTTGGCAAAACTCAGTTCAGACGAACTGGAAAGCGCGCTGCAAATCGCGTGGCAGCACGCGCTTCCGAAGCCAAAAAAGAAGCGATAGCGGGCGCTGCTTGAGTTTGGGATCCAGCTTCGGCTAGGCTCGTGGGAATACCTGCGAGAAAGGCTCCATGTCCATGTCCAGCGCCACCGATACACTTGAGCGCATCCGCGCGTTTCATCCCGAACTGACGGCCGTGCGTCACGATCTGCATGCTCATCCCGAACTCGGGTTGGACGTTCCCCGAACGGCAGAGGTGGTGGCTAATCTGCTTGCCTCCTGGGGCATCGATGTTCATCGCGGCGTCGGCGGGCACGGCGTCGTCGGTGTCTTGCGGCAAGGCAATGGCGGCCGCTCCATAGGCCTTCGCGCCGACATGGATGCGTTGCCCATTGTCGAGGCAACTGGCGTCGCCTATGGCAGCAAGAACAGCGGAACCATGCACGCCTGCGGGCACGATGGACACACCGTCATGCTACTTGGCGCCGCCCGGTATCTCGCCGAAACGCGTGATTTCAGCGGCACCGTCAATTTCGTATTCCAGCCCGGTGAAGAAGGCGCCGGTGGCGCACTCGCCATGCTCGAAGATGGACTGTTCGAACGCTTTCCTTGCGATGAGATTTTCGGACTGCATAACCGGCCTGGCGCACCCGTCGGGCAGTTTTCGATAACGCCGGGCGCAGCCATGGCCGGCGGCGCATTCTTCGACATCACAATCACCGGCAAAGGTTCGCACGGCGCGCGGCCGGAAGAGTCCGTCGACCCGGTGATGACCGCTTGCCAAATCGGCACGGCGCTGCAGTCGATCGTCGCGCGCAACGTGCCACCGCGCGACATGGCCGTTGTCAGCGTCACCCAGATTCACGCGGGCGATGCCTACAACGTGATCCCGCAAACGGCCAAGATGTCGGGCACCGTCCGCACCATGAAGCGCGAGTTGATGACAACCATCGAGGTCGCTGTTAGGCGCGTCGCAACTGGAATAGCGTCTGGGATGGGGGCCACGGCCGAGGTCGATTTCCGCCTTATCTTCGCGCCGCTCGTCAATCATGCCCAGGCGACCGCTGATTACGCGGATGCAGCAGTCGAGCTTGTCGGTGAAACCCGGGTCGACCGTCATAAGCCGCCGGTGTCCGGCTCCGAGGACTTCAGCTTCATGCTGGAGAAAGTGCCCGGTGCGTACATCAACCTCGGCAACGGCGAAGCCAGCGCACCACTGCATAATCACCTTTATAACTTCAACGACGAGGCAACTCCGTTCGGCGCGGCCGTTTACGCGCGCATCGTCGAACGAAAGCTTGTTCGCGATCCCGGCGCGATGTAGCGCGTCGACGACGTTTCGGTCGCATCCGACTGTCCTTGACAATGTTTAGTCGACGGAACTAAATAAGAACAAAGAGGCATCGTCACGTTGCGGATCGGAGTATTTTTTGGAGATTTCCCGTAAGCTCGCGATACTTGCCGATGCTGCCAAATACGACGCATCATGCGCATCAAGTGCGGCGCCAAAACGCAATTCGCTGAACTCAAAGGGCGTCGGATCAGTGGAGGGCGCTGGCATCTGTCACGCCTATGCGCCCGACGGCCGATGCATCTCTTTGCTGAAGATACTGCTCACCAACTCGTGCATGTTCGACTGCGTTTACTGCGTCAATCGAAGCTCGTCGAATGTCCAGCGCGCACGTTTCACCGTCGGCGAGGTCGTCAACCTCACCCTCGATTTTTATAAGCGCAATTACATTGAGGGCTTGTTTTTATCGTCAGGCATCATCCGGTCGCCGAACTACACGATGGAGCAGATCGCGCGGGTGGCGCAAACGCTGCGGGAGACGCATGAGTTCAAGGGCTACATCCATCTCAAGACGATCCCCGAGGCCGACCCCGAGTTGATCAATCTTGCGGGCCGGTATGCCGACCGGCTGTCGATCAATGTCGAATTGCCGAACGCGGTGAGTTTAGAGCGTTTGGCGCCGCAAAAGCGGATGCCGACGATCAAGCGCTCGATGGGATATCTGCGCCGCACGATCGACGATTGTCATGGCGAGCGGCGCGAGAACGCCAAGGCGCCCAAATTTGCTCCCGCTGGTCAGTCGACCCAAATGATTGTCGGCGCCGATGCGACGACCGACGTGGACATTCTGCGCACCAGCAGTTCTCTTTATTCGAGCTACCGGCTGCGCCGGGTGTACTACTCGGGCTTCTCACCAATCCCGGATTCGTCGGCGGCGCTTCCACTTCGTGCGCCACCTCTCGTGCGGGAACACCGGCTGTACCAGGCGGACTGGCTCTACCGGTTCTACGGGTTCTCGGTGGATGAAATCGCATCCGGAATGAAATCCGGGATGCTCGATCCCGCACTCGATCCAAAGCTTGCCTGGGCGCTCGTCCATCGCGAATTGTTTCCGGTCGATATCAATAAGGCAGCGAAGGAAACGTTGCTCCGGGTGCCGGGTCTGGGCACGAAGGCGGTCGAGCGTATCATCGCAACCCGCCGGTATCATAAACTGCGCCTCGATGATCTTACCCGCCTTACCACGTCGGTAAAAAAACTGCTGCCCTTCATCGTCGCCGCTGACTGGCAGCCGGGGACCACGCTCGATAGTTCATCGCTGGCAACGCGGCTGCGGGCACCGGTGGCCCAGCTCGATCTATTCGCCGCATGATCTCACGAACGGTGCGCATCGAACTTAAATCCCCCGTCGACGCTGACGGTTTCTGGCGGGCAGTCTCAAGCCTCGCAGAGAGCCGGGTATCACCCGATGACGTTGTCTTTGAGGTCGCCGGCAGCACGCGGGATCTGTTCGGCGTGGCGGCCGAAACGATGCCTGCAGCGCATGATGTGCCTCTCGATATACAACCGCCTGCGGCTCTGAAGACGCTGTTGGCTAAGGCGTTGCTTCATTCGGACCCGGAGCGTTTCAACCTGGGCTACCGCTTGCTTTATCGATTGAAGGCTAGTCCGCACCTGCTTTCCATTGCGTCCGACCGGGATGTCGCACGCGTGCGCGATATGGAAAAGGCGGTACGGCGCGACATGCATAAGATGACGGCCTTCGTCCGCTTCCGCGAGATAGCCGGACCGGCTGGCCGACCGGCCTTTGTTGCATGGTTCGAACCAGATCATCATATCGTCGAGGCGACGGCGCCGTTTTTCGTTCGCAGATTTTCCAATATGCACTGGTCAATTCTGACACCGCGAAAAAGCGCGCATTGGAACGGAGAAACGCTCGTTATCGGTGACGGCGCACGTTTGGGCGATGCGCCTGCGGGCGATCCCGTCGAGGAAATCTGGCGCACATATTACGCAAATATCTTCAATCCTGCTCGCCTCAAAGTGAAGGCGATGCAAACCGAGATGCCGAAGAAATACTGGCGGAACCTGCCCGAGGCATCGCTCATTGAGCCGCTCGTGAAGGCGGCGCGCGCCAGAGCAAGTGCGATGATCGCAGCGCCGCCCACTGTCAGCCGCCGCCCGCCGCCGCCAGCGGCTGCAAACAAGGATCTTTCAGGAGGCGACAGCGTGGAGCAGATCACCACATTGCCCGGTCTTGCTGAAACCGAAGCGCACTGTCAGCGCTGTCCGCTTTATGCCAATGCCACGCAAGTTGTTCCGGGCGAAGGCCAAGCTTCGGCGCGGCTGATGTTCGTCGGGGAGCAACCAGGCGATCAGGAGGACATTGAAGGCCGGCCGTTCGTCGGCCCCGCCGGAAAAGTCCTGCAGTCGGCGCTGGAGCGGTGCGGCATCGACCGCGAGGATTGCTTTGTCACCAACGCGGTGAAGCACTTCAAATACGAACTGCGCGGCAAGCGGCGCATCCACGCCAAGCCCGATGCCGGCGAGATCGAGGCGTG
>JANOOW010000013.1:0-2678 GCA_031421555.1 Hyphomicrobiaceae bacterium
GGCATGGCGCAGCCGGATGTAGTTGCCATACTCGCCCTTGTACTTTGCTTCTTCGACGACGCCCGTGCCCGCCGCCATGATCGGTGTGCCGATCGGCCCGGCCCAGTCGACGCCGGCGTGCATGCGGAGAAAGTTCAGCACCGGGTGGCGCCGCATGCCAAAGCCGGAGACGAAGTTCGCCCCTTCGCTGCGGACCGGACGGCGCATCAAGAATTTACGGCTGTTGTTGCCGAACTCGTCGTAATAGTCGACCGATCCGTCAGGCGTGCGAAATCGCCAGAATTTCTGAGGTTCGCCACCGGTCACGATCGAAGTGAACAACAGCTCGCCCGGCGTCGTCTCGGCGCCAGCTTCCTCTTTGACGTCGAAGAAGTATTCGACCTGGTCGCCTTGCCTGATCCGGCGGCGGAAATCAGTTTCGTAGGCGTGGATGCGCAAGATCTGTGAGATCGTCTCCGGCTGCACGCCCTGCACCAGCGCCGAGTAATACAGACTGGCATAGAGGCTCGCGCCTTGCGCGTTGCCATCGGTATTCAGCACCGCGCGATTGATCTGGCTTTCGAAGGGTGTGGTTCGGGCCTCGAACTCACCTGCCGCATTCCGGTTGACGGAGATCTTGTGCTGGTGGCCGTCGGCAAATACTGAAAAGCGCGCCGGCTCCATACGGTCTGGCCGCGTGAGCGAGGGTACGAGCGTGACATGCACCTCGTAGCCCGGCTGCATCGCCTTATCGGGAAAAGCTGGAAGCGCCGCCGCGATCATCGCGTCGGTTTGTGCCTTGTCCGCATTTGCACGCCGCAATACGCTAACCAGAGTATCGCCACGTCCCGCACGCAAGACGCGCTGCTCGCTGCGTTCCAGGTCTTCAATCGAATCGTCGGCTTCCCCCGCGGTTTTTACCAAGATGGTCGTGTTTGCGGGCGCCGTTTCCGGTGCGATGCGTTTTGGCGCGATCAATTGCTGATCGCGTGGACCAAGTTGGTCGGCACCGTCCGCCTGAAAACCTGGCCGAATGGCGAATGCTTCGGCTTCGCGGGCCTGAGCGACGATGTCGGAGGCTTCCTGTTGGTCGAGCTCTTGCCCATCCTCGGCTGGCAGGATGCCGAGAACCAGGTCGATAACTCGGATCGCGACGTCCGTTCGCCCTTCGGTGCCTTCGCCCGCTTGGGTCGCCGTCTCGGCGCCCGCCTGCGTCGCGTATAGCTTGAATGGATTGAACGCGGGGATAAGCTCGGCGTCCCGGGGCGGGATCGGCGACAATCGGGCGATGACGCGCATGTAGGGCTTGATCTGCAGGAACGGCCGGCCGTCTTTGCGCACCTGCACATTTTCACGAATTATGTGTTTAGCCGACTGGGCATCTCCTATCGGCTGCAATCTGTCCGATTTGGGGACGGACCAGTTGAGTCCCTCCGTGGCAGCCGGCCGTGGGGTGGTTGAGTAGGGCACCGAGTCTCTCAGACCCTTCAATTTCATAACGCCGCCGTCGCCGATTTCGCGCCCGTCGAGCGATCCGAAGATGGCGACGCCGATCGCGACTGCACCAACGCCAGCGGCCAGGAATGTGCTCATCAGCCAACGAAACCTGCCGCCTCCGTGGCTTGCCGCGTGATCGGCATCATATACGTCGGAGTGGGTACGGCTGGCGCGGCCCCGGTAAACGTGGGCTAAACCGGCGGCCTTCGAGCTGCCGCGGGCCGTAGCCCTCGCGGTGTTCGAGCGCCCCACGGGCGCGTGTCGGCGTCGATCCATCACTACGTAGTCGCCTTTGCTGCACATCGTCGACCGGTCTTGGCCTAGTTCGTGTGCTCCATGACCGTGACTATGGACCAAGTGGACCATATCCTGTCAACGCGAGAGCGAGCTTGGCCACTAGTTCCGCACGGTGGCGTAACTGCGGCCATAACTTGAGGGCTAGAGGGCCGTCAAAGCCGCGACGTGTCGGCACGATGTCATGAACCTGAGCTAAAGGTGGTTTTGGAAGCCGTATCGCGCTGAAATTCGCCACGGTGAGTGGAGTTCTGGCCAGTTACAGCTCGGTTGTGGCTGACAAGCCTACTTGCTTGCCCCGGCAACGGCGGCCCCACAATGGTTTGCTCACATGACTGCATGAAAAAGAACGCATTATATTCAGTAGGTTAACGATCTTTCTAACGCGGTCGAGAACTTTTTTTAAGAATGATGTTGACACTGGGCCGGGTTTTCTATTTATTCCGACTTGTCCGGGGCGCACATTGCTCCGGCGCCCTCGACGGGCTCCTACTTCTGATCCAACCCGAAGGCTAAGCCGGGAATTTCCGGCGAAGTCTTGTTGTTTCAGTCTCTACCGTTTAAAGCGGTAGTGGAAGACGAAGTCGATCGGCCGCTCTTTGACAATTAAATATGAAGAAAAGGAAACGCAGACGGCGGGGTCCTTGCGGATAACATGTCTCGGAAACGGGGCAGGGTTATCAACGAGACTCTGGTAGATCTGCGTTTCAGAAACGCCATCACTTGATGAGCGGTTAGTCTGGGCAACCGGGTTAATCGAATGTCATATGTGAAGGTGCCCGTTACGCAGTTATCCTTAGAGTGACTTCCTCTAAGCCAAACCAGAATCAAATCTTTCAATTTGAGAGTTTGATCCTGGCTCAGAACGAACGCTGGCGGCAGGCCTAACACATGCAAGTCGAGCGCGC
>JANOOW010000014.1:0-3780 GCA_031421555.1 Hyphomicrobiaceae bacterium
CAAGGAGATCGATGCGGTGCAGACCCGCCCGTCGGTTTCGAATTTGAACGATCCGGTGTTGCGCGCGCGTTTCCTGCCGCGCCGTCATTGAGGGTCAGTTGCCGGCGATACAATCCATCGCGGCGGCGAGCTTGAAGTCCAAATGTGTAAGGCCGGCCGCATCGTGCGTGGCGAGCGTCACGTCGACGCGATTGTAGACGTTGAACCACTCCGGATGGTGATCCAGTTTCTCGGCGGCCAAGGCTGCCCGGGTCATGAAACCAAACGCCGCACTGAAGGTCGTAAACTTGAAGGTACGCGTGATCGCCTCGCGCTCTGGCACACGCGACCAGTTTGGCAGCGCCTCTAGCTCCAGCACAATTCTATTTTCGTCGAGCTTCGTTGCCATAGCTGACGCTCCTCAATAGTTGTTCTCATCGGCATAGTCGGCGTACTGACCGCCACTGAGCACATATTCGTCTTCCACGACGTACGGCCCGCCACCAGCGCCCGGCTTGGCCGACATCAACGCAAACTTCGCAACGAAGAATTCCGCGGTCTTGAGCGTCGCCTTACGCTCCAAGATACGCACAACGGCATCGACCGGCGTGTGACGCAGGCGCGCGAGCGTGACATGAGGCTTCCACGTTCGTCCTTCTGGTGGCAGCCCAGCGTTGCGCGCAGCGCGATCGCAAGCGCGCGCAAGCGTTTCGAGTGGCTCGCAAGGGGCGACGCCAGCCCAGAGTACGCGCGGCTCATCGCCCCCGAAAGAGCCCAGTCCTTGCAACTTCAGCATGAACGCGGGCAGGTCGATACGCGCCAGTTCCGCAGCAAACTCGCGGGCCTGTCCGTTGCCGATGTCGCCCGCGAACCGCAACGTCAGATGCATATCGGAGGGCGGTATCCACCATGCACCCGGCGTCGGCTGCCGCACGCGGTCGAGGGTCGCCGATATGTCATCGGGCATGGTTATCGCGGCAAAGAGGCGGGGCATGGTGCGTCACCAAAGTGAACGACAGCGAATATCAAGTCTTGCCCGATGCACGCCGCTTTGCCGCCACGCGATCAAGAAGTTCCGTAACCTTTGGTACGATGCGGTTGGCGATCATGGCCACACCTTTGGCATTAGGATGCAAACCGTCGGCAAGACTGAACTCCGGCTTCATCGCCACCCCATCTAAAAAGAACGGATAGAGCAGCGTGCCATGCTTCTTGGCAAGCTCGGCGAACATGGGTTCGAACGCCTTCACGTAAGCATCGCCCCAATTGCGTGGAGCTGGAATGCCGGCGAGTAAAACTTCGATACCCTTAGCGCGCAACCGGCCAATGATCGCGTCGAGATTCTTCTTGGCTTGTTCGGGCGGTTGACCACGCAACGCATCGTTGGCGCCGAGTTCGACGATTGCTGCATCCACGCCATCGGGGACTGCCCAATCGAACCGCGCCAATGCGGCCGACGTCGTATCGCCAGAAACGCCAGCATTGATGATCTCAACGCTAACGCCCTTAGCTTTCAGCACACGTTCCAACTGCGCAGGAAAGGCTTCCGAGGGCTGCAATCCATAGCCGGCGGTCAAACTGTCGCCGAACGCGACGATACGGATCGGGTTCACGACATTCACCGTCTGCGCATGTGATGGGGCGAAGTAATCCGTCCCCGCCGAAAGTGTGAGAACAGAGAAAAGCCCGAAAATGAGCGTTCGGCGCGATACCTGCGTTGCCGCGGCATTCGATCTTGTGCGATAGCGAAATGAACCCATCTTCTTGCCTTGGCCCTCGTGCATCATCAGACACCATGAATTGGAATTGGGCAGCCTTTAAGACAAGACCCACCGGAGATCTGCGTGACTTCATCGAACATCGTGGCCGACAAAGCGCCGCTCACCCCCTTGCAGCCAATCATTGCGATGCAAGACGTACACTTGACGCTGACCAGCCGCGCGGGTCCAGTCGATATTCTACGCGGCGTGAGCTTGGACATTCCGGCTGGTCAATCGGTCGCGGTCGTGGGACCATCGGGATCGGGGAAGACGTCGCTGTTGATGATCATCGCCGGGCTCGAGCGGGTTACCAAAGGTAAAGTCGCCGTCGGCGGTCACGATTTCGTATCATTGAATGAAGATCAGCTCGCGCTCGTGCGCGGCGCCGAAATCGGCATTGTTTTTCAGTCGTTCCACCTAATTCCGACGATGACAGCATTGGAAAACGTGGCGCTGCCCCTGGAGTTTGCCGGCAAAGCAGACGCGTTCGAGGTCGCGGCAGGCCTGCTGGACGAAGTTGGGCTTGGCGCGCGCATGTCGCATTTTCCTGCGCAACTGTCGGGTGGCGAGCAGCAGCGCGTTGCGCTTGCCCGCGCCTTGGCGCCCCGTCCAAAGCTCATTCTCGCGGACGAGCCGACCGGTAATCTCGATACCAAGACGGGCTCGCACGTTGTCGAATTGTTGTTCGACATGCAGAAGCGGCGTGGTGCGACATTGGTGCTGGTCACGCACGATGCGAAACTGGCCGCTTTGTGCGAGCGCACCGTGCACATGGCCGACGGGCGCTTGGATATTCATGCTGCACGCGTTGCCGAACGGAAAACCGCATGAGCAGCATTGGTCTCGCGGGCAGCCCAGGCGCGCAAACTTGGCCGGCACGATTGCCGCTGCCGATCCGTTTCGCCATCCGCGAGATGCGCGCTGGCTTGCGCGGCTTTTACGTATTCGTTGCCTGCGTCGCGCTTGGGGTCATGGTGATTACCGGCGTTGGCGCGCTCGGCGATGCCCTGCGAGCTGGGTTCGAATCACAGGGCCGCACCATTCTTGGTGGCGACGTCACGTTCGCGCGTGCGCACAAACGGGCGGAACCTGCCGAACTGGCCTGGTTCAACGCGCGCGGCCGGGTCAGCGAGTCGGCGACGATGCGTGTCATGGCGCGTACGCTCGATGGTAACGAGCAGGCGCTCGCTGAATTGAAAGGCATCGACGGCCCCTATCCGCTGGTCGGCGAGGCAAAGCTCGCGGGGGGCATCAGTCTCGATACCGCCGTACGGTCGAAGCCGGGCGCTGCCGTCGATCCGATACTACTTGAACGCCTTGGCTTGAAGGTGGGTGACCCGATCTCGATCGGTACGGCCACGATGCCGATCACCGGCGTTATCGAACAAGAGCCCGATACAATTTCCGACCGGCTCACATTTGGGCCGCGCATCTTCGTGTCGTTGGCGACGCTTGAGAACACGGGGCTAATTCAGCCCGGTAGTCTCATTCGTTGGCGTTATGCGCTCGTGTTTTCTTCACCCGATGCTTCGACCGGCGAAAACTTGATCAATTTCCGGAGCGAAATCGCCAAGGGACTTCCGGAGTCAGGCTTTATCATTGCGGACCGCCGCGATCCCTCGCCGCAGGTGACGCGGACGCTTGACCGGCTTCGACAGTTCCTCACACTGATTGGATTGACCGCGCTGCTCGTAGGCGGAGTGGGTGTCGCCAATGCGGTTGCGACGTTTATCGACCGGCGGCGCAAGGTGATCGCTACCTTCAAGAGCCTCGGCGCATCGAGCTGCCTGATCTTCAGCATCTTCCTCGCCCAGGTGATGGCGATTGCCGGCATCGGCGTCGTCATCGGCATCGTGCTCGGCTACTTGGTGCCAGTCATACTCAACAGTTTTTACGGGGCGAGCCTGCCGATCCGCGCCGAAATCACAGTGAGCCCGTTAAGCGTGCTGTCGGCCGCAGCCTACGGGTTTCTCGTTGCACTGGTGTTCACGCTGTGGCCGCTCGGGCGGGCAGAGATGGTACGCGCGGGCGTCCTCTTCCG
>JANOOW010000015.1:0-2452 GCA_031421555.1 Hyphomicrobiaceae bacterium
CGCGATGAGCCTGGTGATCGACAACCGCATCTTCAAGCAGCGCAATGTCGACATTGCCACGGTGAGCAAGGACGACGCGGTGAAATGGGGCTTCTCCGGCCCGATGATCCGGGGTTCCGGCATTCCGTGGGACCTGCGCAAGTCGCAGCCCTATGATGTCTATGACCGGATGGACTTCGAGATACCGGTCGGTACCAATGGCGATTGCTACGACCGGTTCATGGTGCGGGTCGAAGAAGTGCGCCAGTCGGCCAGGATCATGAAACAGTGCCTCGCCGAGATGCCCAGCGGCCCGGTCGCCTCGGACGATCGCAAGATCGTCCCGCCCCAGCGCGCCGAGATGAAGCAGTCGATGGAAGCGCTGATCCACCACTTCAAGCTCTACACCGAAGGCTTCCACGTCCCCGCGGGCGAAGTCTATGTCGCCACCGAAAGCCCAAAGGGCGAATTCGGGGTCTATCTGGTCAGCGACGGCAGCAACAAGCCCTACCGCTGCAAGATCCGCCCGACCGCGTTCAGCCACCTCCAGGCGATGGACTTCATGAGCGTGGGCCACATGCTGCCCGACGTCACCGCCATCATCGGCGCGATCGACGTGGTGTTCGGGGAGTGTGACCGGTGATTGGACCAGGCTTGTATTGGGCGCTCGGCCTCGTCCTTTTCATCGTCTTGTTCGGCATGTTTATGAAATGGCTGGTCGAAAACTTTCTTACGGAGCGAGAAGCGTCAATCGCGTCGTTCTCGCTTATGCTCGGCAACAGTATTGGGAGTCTGCTGTATCTGAGCGAGCTGGACTACATCGCGGTGACTGAAAAGGTCGGGTCTATCCTAGGACTTGTCGTTCTGTGGTGGCTCCTATTCAAGCGCAAGGCTGCTCATGGCTGACCGTCATCCCGAACCCGACAGCCCCGAACTGCGCGCGCGGTGGGGGGGCTTTGCGTGGACCGGGGCCAATGCCGCCGAGGTCCAGAAGATCATCGCGCGCTATCCGCCGGGGCGACAGCGCTCTGCGGTGATGCCGCTGCTATTCCTCGCCCAGCAGCAGGTCGGGGCCGAAACCAACACGCAGGGCTGGCTGCCGCTGCCGGTGATCGAATTCGTCGCGCGCCAGCTCGATATGCCCGCGATCCGCGTGCTCGAGGTCGCCAGCTTCTACATGATGTACAATCTGGTCCCGGTGGGCAAATTCCACGTCCAGGTTTGCGGCACCACGCCGTGCATGCTGCGCGGCAGCGACGAGATCATGGCCGCCTGCAAGGCGCGCGGGATGAGCAAGGGCCACACCACCCACGACGGGCTGTGGACACTCAATGAAGTCGAATGCATGGGCAACTGCGCCAGCGCGCCGATGGTCCAGATCAACGACGACAATTACGAAGATCTGACGGCCGCCGACATGGACCGCATCCTCGACGCGCTTGCGGCGGGCAAGTCTCCCAAGACCGGAACCCAGCTCAAGGGCCGTCACACGGTGGAACCGCTCGGCGGGCCGACCACCTTGAAGAAGATGGTTAAGGCCAACCACGACTACCGGGGGGAGTGGTGATGGGCAAATTTCGACGCGGAGAGGCGAAGGCGCAGAGAAGTGAAGGTTTTTTTTCGCGCAAAGAACGCAAAGAGCGCGAAGAGGTAGTGAGCGCCGCAGGCACAATGAATCTCTCAGCCGTGGCGCGTTCCGTGAGATTGCCTGTGGAGGGCAGCTTCGCCGCAAGGAGCACATCGTTGCGCTCTTTGCGTTCTTTGCGCGAGACACAATTGATCTTCTTCCTCCGCGCCTCCGCGTCTCCGTGCGAACCATTCGGAGGCACCGCATGAGCCTCGCCGACAAAGACCGCATCTTCACCAACCTCTACGGCTATCAGCCGTGGACCCTCGCCGCTGCGCAGGCGCGGGGGGACTGGGACGATACCAAGGCGCTGCTCGCCCGCGGTCAGGACGCGATTATCGACCAGATCAAGGCTTCGGGCCTGCGGGGGCGCGGCGGGGCGGGGTTTCCCACAGGCCTCAAATGGTCTTTCATGCCCAAGGAAGCGAAGGACGGCCGCCCCAGCTTCCTCGTCATCAACGCCGACGAGAGCGAACCCGGCAGCTGCAAGGACCGCGAGATCATCCGTCACGATCCGCACAAGCTGATCGAAGGCGCGCTGGTGGCGGGCTATGCGATGCGCGCGCGCGCCGCCTATATCTATATTCGCGGCGAATATATCCGCGAGGCCGAGGTGCTGTTTGCCGCCGTGCAGGAGGCCTATGACGCGGGGCTGATCGGCAAGAACGCCTGCCAATCGGGCTACGATTTCGACGTCTTCGTCCATCGCGGCGCGGGCGCCTATATCTGCGGCGAAGAAACCGCGATGATCGAAAGCCTTGAGGGCAAGAAGGGCCAGCCGCGCCTGAAACCGCCAGTCCCGGCGGGTGCAGGCCTCTATGGCTGCCCGACGACGGTGAATAACGT
>JANOOW010000016.1:0-3122 GCA_031421555.1 Hyphomicrobiaceae bacterium
CCCACAGCTTGCAACAGCCGCATGACGCGTCGCGCGAGATGCGGACCAGAGGACGTGTCGATGCGAAAGCTGTCGCCCACGGCGCATGTATGACAGCAAGTCCGGCACCGGCCATTGTGAGCGCGGCTGCTCGACGGGTGATTAGATCCATGAGGTCTCCATTCCAACTACAATTCGATCTGGGGTAAAACACGGTGCCTTAACGACCCCAAAGCGCCGGCTAGCCGGCATCATTGCCTATATCGCCAGTTTGCATAACGTTCGATAACACCTGTTGGCTCGGACCGTAACAGGACATTCATGCTATCAATGTAGTAACGATCCTCGTCGGCCATCTTCGCCAGCCCCCGCACTTGCCCCTTGCGTATAGACGAGAAAGGGGTAGGCGCCGTGGGCAGCGCACAGCAATCTCGCCCGGCTGAATAATCGATCGGACACGGAACCAACTAAAGCTCTCTTCCGTTGAGCACCAGCTAGCGTCTGCTGACGACTTCCTGAATAAAGTATTCCGCGCCGAAGCAACGCAGGCGACGAGCCGTGTGGGCGACGCCTGCCGGAGCATTCAGCTTGATCATCAAAGATCGTCGCCGCGATCAGCAGTCGCATGCTTCCATTCACAGGAGTTCAAATGAAACGCCTAACCCTCGCAGCTGCCACTTTATTGCTGATCAGCGGTGGCGTGATCGCCCAACAAACGATGCCCGGCATGGACATGAAGGGCAAAGGTATGATGGGCATGGATATGAAAATGATGATGCCCGACGCCAACGATCCTAAGTCTACCGCCGCATACAAAACGGCGATGATGACTGCCATGCAATCGATGCCGAAATTTACAGGCGATGCTGACGTTGACTTCATGATGCAAATGCGTCCGCACCATCAAGCTGCAATCGACATGGCGAAGGTTGTCCTCGCAAGCGGAAAGGATGCTGAAACGAAGAAGCTCGCGCAAGAGATCGTCGCGGCGCAGGAGAAAGAGATTGCAGTGATCGATGCGTGGCTAAAGAAAAAGAATTTGTAGACCAATCCGAGCTGTTCTGGGCTGCAACGGTCTCATACGAGGCGAATGGATTAAAAGATGAAAAACCCGCAGGTCGTTGCGCCCGTCGACCGTCGGGTCTTCATTAGGTCAGTCGCAAGTGTCGGCGCCACTTCAATGATGACAGGGCGATCGTCACCTGCGCGTGCCGCACCCCATCTGGTGACCGTCGGCTCGCGCACGATCGAGGTGAATAGGAAGGCTGCGAGAGTATTCAGTGTGTTGGGCGCCAACGGAAAGCCCGGGATTATTGCGAACGAGGGGGATCGGTTCACCGGCAGTTTATTGAACGCTTCTGATGAGCCGTTGCCGATGCATTGGCATGGGCAGACCATGGCACCTGCAAACCAAGACCGCTCCCGCCCGGACGGTGGCGCACTTGCGGCCGGGCAATCCGATCAGCACGACTTCCCGTTGACGCCAGGTACGCACTGGATGCATGCGCATGCGCTAACCGAGCAAACGTTACTTGCCGCGCCAATGATAGCCCGAGAGAAAGATGCTGGTGACGTCCAAGACGTCGCCATCTTGCTGCACGATTTTGCTTTTCGCTCGCCGCAGGAGATTCTAGCTGAACTCACCGGTGGCAAGTCCCATACGGGGCACGATTCCGGCGGCGGCGTGATGAGAAAAACGCTCGGCATGACGCATGCCAACGATGTGCGCTACGATGCATTCCTTGCCAACGATAGAACTCTTGATGATCCCGATATTATAAAAGTCGACAAAGGAGGCCGCGTGCGTCTGCGTATCATCAACGGTGCCACCGCGACGGCATTCTTTATTTCCATGCCAGGTTTGAGCGCGCGTTGTATTGCGGTAGATGGCTCGCCGTGCCAGCCGGTTGAACAGCCATCGTATCCGCTCGCACAAGGCCAACGCATCGATCTTTTAGTTGATATTCCGCAGGCGGGTGGCGCATTTCCAATGCTCGCTCAGGTCGAAGCCGAACGTTTTGTAACAGGCGTCGTCCTCGCGACTGGCGACGCGGCTGTGACCAAGCGTTCCACGTCCACCGACAGTGCTCAAGGCATGATCGACCTTGGGTTTGAGGCCAAGTTGCGCGCAGTCAGACCTCCTGAAGTGAGAAAGGCTGACAAAACGTTCGTGGTCAATCTCGGAGAAGAAGCTGGATATCGCTGGACAATCGACGGCCGCATCCACGGCGAGCATCAGCCCTATGAGGTCGCCCAGGGTCAGCGGGTGGAGATGACATTCCTGAACCCGACAACGATGGCGCATCCGATGCATTTGCACGGACATCATTTTCAGGTTGTGGGCATCGGCGAAAAGCGTTTCTTCGGCGCCGTTCGCGACACGGTTGTCGTGCCGGTCAACACGGCGACCACAATCGCCTTCGACGCCAAGCAAAGAGGTTCATGGTATCTTCACTGCCACCATCTTTACCACATGGCGACCGGAATGATGACTGAAGTCCGAATCAGTTGAGGCCCATCGTTGGCTTGGCAGGGAACATGCAATCGTTGTAATTATTGGCTAGTGTCAATGACACCCCTTCGTTCTCGAATCAATTGGCCGCTGGCCTATCGGATTTGTTGGGTTACTTGCACCAGATCCTGTTATGCTTTCGTCTGTCTCGCGAAATACCATCCAAACTATAAAACCGGACATCACCGCGCCGCCGAAACAAAAAGCGGATATGTAGGCATAGCTAAAAAACGCGTACACCGTCACGACGACAACAACTATCAAAGCGCCAAAGATCCGAGCATTTTGGATGGACGACGTGATGAGCGGAGTGATGATAGCAATCAGATAGAGTAGGTACGAAAGCTCCCGTGGCATGATGAAATCAAGCAAGACGGTTCCTTGATAGCTGATCGCGTAGTCGTAAAATCGCGTTACCAACCAACCCTTATGTGCGAAGTACGGAACGTACTGTAGGGCACCCATCATCGCGCCAAAAATTGCGAAGCCCAGGTAGATCGACCTACGTCGGCAAGGCTCGATAAAATAAGTCGACAATGGGACCCAGATCGGCCAAGCGAGCCACGAGAAGAACATATAAGCTAGAGAAAATGTCTCGACTGCAGTCTGATCGACCCTGTGACCTGCAATC
>JANOOW010000017.1:0-4420 GCA_031421555.1 Hyphomicrobiaceae bacterium
GGATGATGGTCAGCATGTACGGGACGGCGGCGAGAAGAATAAGTTCGCGTTCGTACGGATGGCGCGAAGGCGCTGCATGGTTTCGGTGCGCGGCGCTGTCATTGGATCTCATCAACAGCCACGCGATGAAGGCCATCGGCAGCAGCAGGAGAGGCGCCTGAACCGCAAAGCTTAGCGCCATCGCCGGGCCTCGTGCCGCCGACACCGGGTTTGCAGTACCTGCCTTGAAGGCATAGGCGAGCGGCGTTGCTGACCGCTCCAGCATCCAAAACACGTGCGGCATCATCGCCAACGCGAAGGCGGCGACGGCCACATACGGTGTGGGGCTACGATAAAATCTCCGAGCGCGTGCGGGTGAGGCGAACGAGGCGGCGATAAATCCAGCCAGCAGCATCAGTGAGTAATACTTGGCCAGCACGGCAGCTGCGGCAAGCACGCCAAATATTATTGCGCGCGCAGCGGTCGGCTTATCCAGCGCTCGCAAGAACGCCAGGATCGTCAGGGGCCACAGCGAAATCAGAATCGAATTGTGGTTGAGCTTGACCGCCATGATCGAGGCGAAGGGCACGAGCATCAACAAGCCAAGCGCGATCAAGCCGCGGCTCTCGTTTTCGGCATCATCCGCCATGCGCGCTATTGCCCAGACCGCCCACGCGCAAACGGTTATGTTTGCAGCAGTCAGTAGCGCGAGGCTGAACGCGCTCATCGGCAAGACGGCGAACCAGGCGCGCGTAAGCCATGGCAGGAACGGCGGATGCTTCCAGAAGCCGGCCGTCCAGCCGCTATGGCCCCACATCACAACTTCGCTGGTGTCGTGATGAATGAAGCCCGGTCCGCGCAGGCTCAGCGTGACGGCGAGCGCGGCCAAGAATACTGCCGCAAAAAGCAAACCGCTCGCAGTTGTGCGGCTCGTCGCTTTGCCGGCGATTGTCGATTGCGCCATGGGCCTTGAACTCAGTTATCGAAGGCCCACTCGTGCCGGCCGCCGCGAGCTATATCCGGTTGCTCGCCGCGGTCCAATCGTGCTCGAACGCGAACGCGTCTACATGCGTTGGGCGTGAACTCTGAAGCCGGGCGCTGGGCGTTCCATCAGGACTTCGCGGCGGAAGCGGAACAACTTGGCTGGCCTGCCGCCCGTCTTCGAACGCACCTCACCGGTAACTTCGACGAGGCCGGCGCTCTCCACCAACCGGCGAAAGTTCTGCTTGTGCAGATGCGGCCCGAGCACCGCTTCGACGGTTTTTTGCAGCTCGAATAACGTGAACTCTTCGTCCATGAGTTCGAACACCAGCGGCCTTACTTTCAGGCGCGTGCGCAGACGGCCGATGGCATTGGCGAGCACACGCAAATGTTCGAAGTGCATGGCGCGGCCGGGCAGAATCGCGGCGCCCAACATGCCGGCGTCAGAGAGAATGTTGAACCGGTCGATCACCCGCTCTTCATTCCACGGCACGCGATCGAAGCCGAACGCCAAACGAATGAGATCCAACCTGGCCAAGCTGCGGCTGCTGTCGTTTGCACATGGCGGGGAGCGCTCGGCCCAGGCGCGCAACCCGGGTTCGATGATGGACGGCAACACCGCTGGTCTTCCGTTCCGCCAGTCCTCCCAAGGCAGATACTCGTACCAGTCGCGCCAAGCCGCGCCGGTCATTGTGCCGTTGGCCGGCCGCGTCAGCGCCAGATAGCCGACGGCTAATCCATTGGTGCGTTCCGCGAAGGTTTGCAGTTGCTCGGCATGGCCGAGTTCTAAGCCTGTCTGTTCCGACACGCCGTCGCGCAGCGCGGTCTCGAGCGAGGTGCTGCCATTCCAGTGAAAACGAGCTGACGGCAAGGCATCCATCCCCGCTCTGCCCGTCGTCAAAACCGTTGGCGTGTCATTGCTTATCGCAACCAGCGCAACGGTCAGGTTGACCGCCAATTCCTGTTGCTTCCCCGGCTCTTGCTGTTTGGACGGTTGGGTTGCGATACCATTGCCCGGTACCTGATGCTGGCTCACATCGTGGATGGTGCGTAAAGCGACACTGCGCACCGGTTGAAGATCGTCAGCTAAGCGCCGGGCGCTTGCTGTTATCGGCTTCATGTCTGATGGCATGCGGACCTCCATGGGTCCAAGCCGCTTACAAACTGAACATGGCGATTTTGGGAACTTCAGTCTTTCTTTGTGTTTGAAAGTGTCAGTGTGTGGCTTGAAAGCGGCTGGATAGCGAGAAGGGAACGCCGGAGAGCGCCATCTCGCCTTGGCCGATCGCAGCGATCGCGTCGACCATTTTTCCGCGCCTGCCGAGTAGGTCGTCCGCGATTGAAATCATCAGCGCATTCGGCGTTGCGGTCTTGGAGGCGATGCGAATGCTACGTGCGATAGACGCTTCCACACCGCCTTCATTCAGCGTGCAGAGCGTTATGAAGGTGGCCGCGGTGGACCGGCTGATACCCGCCCAACAATGCACGACGAGGGGGCCTGCATGATCCCACTCCCGGGCGAAGCGGATTATTTCCTCCACGTGCTCCGCGCGCGGATGAACCAGACCTTCTTGCGGCAGCGAAATATCGTTGACCGCGATCTTCAGATGCTTGTTTGCCTCGATGCTGGCTGGTGTTTCGACCAAAGTTTGCCCGTTGATCACCGTCATCAGGTGCGTGGCTTTGACCGTCGCAACCGTTTCGGGGACTGCCGCTAGCGAGCACACGTGGATGCGGGTGCGGAGCAGAATCGAAACTGCGGGTTGGGCTCGGGACATCAAGCGGGTGTTCTTTTCATCAGCGGTTGAACTGCGCACGGTTATCGCGCGGACCTGCGTTTGTTTCAAGTCACACTGCCTTGAAGCTGCTTGAACCGGGTCAGAAATGTTGTCTGCGCCTCGTTCGCCGGGGATGCGGTCAACGTCTTGAGGCGCTCCTGAAGTTCGCCCGCTAGCGGGGGCGGCGCGCCAAAGAAGCGCTGCGCCTCATCCCGTTCGAACCCCGCGAGCCGCGTCGCCTCGTAGAAGGCCGCGATGCCATCGGCGGCTTTGATGTGTGCGATAATTCCGGTGGGCAAGACTGCCGGCAGAGCAAACCTGATGTGGATCGCGCCGAGCAAACGCATCTCGAACGCTTTGTAGTCTAGGCCGATGGCGGCCTTGAACGGGCTGATCAGATCGCCGATCACATATTCGGCTGCATCATGCAGAAGTGCCGCGAGCTGCCAATGCGGCGCCCAGTTGGCATCGAGCTCACGCGCGATCTCCTCGACGATCAGTGCGTGCTGCGCGACGGACAATGCGTGCGCTCCGATCGTCTGGCCATTCCATCGGCTGACGCGGGCGAGGCCATGCGCAATGTCTTCGATTTCGATGTCGGCGGGGGAGGGATCGAGTAGATCGAGCCGGCGGCCCGATAGCATACGCTGCCATGCACGGGGACGCCCCGTTGTTTCGTCAAGCCGCGCCATCGTCATGCCCCGGTAATTCGAACGCGCGCATCAATGTGCTGCAATGGCTATGCCGGTGACAACCGAGCAGATGATCGTTGACCAGTCCCGAGGCCTGCATGAAGGCGTACATCGTGGTCGGCCCGACGAAACGAAAGCCCTCGGCCTTTAGCGCTTTCGAGATCTTCTTCGATACCTCGGTCTCGGCTGGCACATCGCCGTGCGTCTTGTACAAGTTGATCTGCGGCCGCCCGTCGACGAAGCCCCAAAAGAAACGCGCCAGGGACGTTTTCTCCGCAAGCTTGAGATAGGCGCGGGCGTTGTCGATCGTTGCGTCGATCTTCAACCTGTTGCGAATGATACCGGCATCGGCCATCAGCCGCGCCTTGTCGCGATCGCCGTAACGCGCGATCTTCCCGGCATCGAAATTGTCGAATGCCGCGCGGAAGTTCTCCCGCTTCTTGAGGATGGTCAGCCACGATAGCCCGGACTGAAACCCCTCGAGGATCATTTTCTCGAATAGCGCCCGGTCGTCCGTCTTGGGCACGCCCCATTCGGTGTCATGATAGTGCGTGTAAGTTGGATCGGCGAGACCTGGCCACGTGCAGCGGATGAGCGCTTCGGATGTCATAGGTCGATCACCGGCTTGGATGCGGCACTTGTCCGATAACGATCGAGCGCTTCGGCATCGACGGCGATTGGCTGGCCGTCGACTGTCAGCGGCTCGCCTTTTGCAGCCGCCTCCGCCGCACGGTCGAGCCGGAGCATCGCGAGCCCCGCCGTGCCAGCCACCGATCCAACCGACCCAACGACGCCTGCGCCATGCTTGATTTCCGCGCCCGGTTGCAAGTTGTCGCCGGAGATCTTGACGACACGCTTGCGCACCACGGCTTTGTTCTGCGTGCGCGATACGACTTCCTGGCCGACGAAGCAGCCCTTGGTGAACGACACGCCAGCGAACAGATCGAGATCGGCTTCGTGCGGGAAGGTGTCGCCGGGCGCGTAGTCGCG
>JANOOW010000018.1:0-1812 GCA_031421555.1 Hyphomicrobiaceae bacterium
GTTCAGCACCTCGCTGCCGGCAAGGCTGTCGGCGTTGCCGTTCGCGCGGCCAGTCCCGACACCCACGCCGGCAACGCGGGTGGTTGCGACAAAGCCTGCATCGTGAAACTGGTCGGTGGGCGAAAGGACCGCCGAGAAGCCGCCAGTCATGACGAAGAATGTCGATGTCTGGCCGGTGCCGGTGCCATTGATCGACAGGCCGGCCTGCAGCGTCGCTGAGCCGAAGCGATCGAGACCGGTGCCCGGGTCGGCGCCACCACGGCGATAGCCATAGAGCGGCGACATCTGGAACGGACCGTTGTTGAAGGCTGCTGGAATGTAAGGCACGCCCGTCGTCTGCAAAGCGTAGAACTTCGGCTGCGGTGCGGTCGCGATGACATTCTGCGCCGTTGTCGTGGATTGCAGCCCCTGCGTCGTCGACTGCAAAACGGGGCTGCTGGCGAGCGGCTGCGTGATCTGCGTGGTCTGCTGGATGATCACGGCTCCTTGCGACGCCGTTTGCGCCTGCACGCTCGGCGTCGTCGCCGGCGTCAGCGGAGCGTTGGTCTGGCCCAAGCCGGCCGCCGTAGCGCCACTATCGGTCGGTTGGGTCACGGCGCCACCCGACTGTCCCGCCTTGCTGGTCAACGTCTGCACTGCGGCGGCAACCTGCGTCGCGGTGGCGCGCGTTGGCGACTGCGGCGCCTGATTGCTGCCGGCCACGGTCACGCCGAAGCCGGGGCGGTACACGTTCTCCGTCGTGCCACCGCTGGTGACCGTCAAGCGGCCAAAATGATTGATCGCTTGAGTGCCGGCCTGCGCCGAATGGCTGATCGTTGCGACGCCGCCACGCACACCGACGCTGGCGAGCGGCGTCTTGACCGTCGCACCTTCGGTATGAGTGACGTTACCGCCAACAACCCGCAACACGCCCTTGGTCAAGGTTGCCGCCATCTTGCCGGTTCCGGTATTCGGATTATACACGAACTCGTCGATGACCAGATCGCTGTTCGGCCCGATGTTGAGCGTCGTCTTGTCGACGAAAATTACCTGGACCGACCCGGCCGCGGTGGTCGAAATCTTTTCCTTGAACAAGATATTCGAGCCGACGTTCATGATGCGGCCGCTGGCCTGCGCCGCCGGATTAACGGCGCCGGCGGTGCCGACCTGCTGGGCCGACGCCGGATGGGCGGCGACAGTCACCCCGATCGTCACAAGTGCAGACAAAGAGCACAGGAGAGATTTTGTCTCGCGCATCATCGTCATCCTCAGAAGCGCCACGTCGGGCCGGCAAGTACGGAAAAGTTGTCCGTTTGGTAGTTCGGGATGTTCGAATCGGTCTTCGAATACTGCAGGCGCAAGCCGAGGCCGGCGCGCTCCGTGATCAAGGCATCGAACGCGATACCGACTTTACGCTCTCGATCGTGCCGCGCCATCGCCGGGTCGACCAGGGCGTCCGCCTGCTCGTATTGCGTGTCGAGATAGCCGGCGAATGGGCTCACCGTAAACCGCCGCGTGGCGCCGAACATCGGCACGTTCATTGCGTAGGACAGACTGAAATCGACGCCGCGCTGCAAGTAGCTCTGCGAAGCTGCATCGGCTTTGTTGTCACTGATCGCTGCGCGTGCCGCCCAGGTCCAGCCGCCGAACAGCTGGCCGTACAGATTGACGTAGCCGGTGCTGATGAAGCCGGATTGGTTCTCGACCGTTGGATACTCATCGGAATTGTAGAAGTCGCGCCAGGACCGCTCGCTGCCCAGTTCCATCTGCCAGCCCGGCGCCGGCATCCAAGTGAGCGCCGAGCCGGCCGTCCCCGCCGCCAGATAATTGCTG
>JANOOW010000019.1:0-3656 GCA_031421555.1 Hyphomicrobiaceae bacterium
CGATCATCGTGGTAAAACCGGCGCCAACAATCCCGCGGTCACCCCCTCCGCGGAGAAGCGCAAATCATCGACCTGCACCAAGTCCGTTCTCGGCGGACCATGTGTTGGCGGCGCCGCTGGCAAGGCTCTTGGTATCGCAGCCAAGGCCCATTTTCCAGTTGATGGGGGTCAAATGTTCGTTCGCGAAGAGAAAAGTAAAAGCACTAAACGGAGTCAAACTGTCGATCACAGGAAGAAATAACTGTGATCGTACTCAGCCATTGGGAGAGTAGAATGCAATTTTCGAAATTGCTTGCGCTTGTCGCCGCCACGGCGGCTGGCTCACTTCTGTCAGCGCCTGTGCCGTCCCATGCGCAACAGGGCAAGACATCGCAGAATGTAAGATCGACCACCACTCCGGCGCTCTCGACAAAGCAGCCCTACGTTAGGCCCGTTGCGGCGAATACTCGCGATCATCGTGGCAAAACCGGCGTTAACAACACCTCGGTCACGCCCTCCGCAATCAAGCGGCAGTCATCACCAACTAAATGCCTTCAGTCTGTCCTCGGCGGACCATGCGTTAGCGGCAGAGACGTCAAAAAAGTTGCAGGTAAGGTCGTAACCTTCGGGAAGGGGCTTCAAGAGAAACCAAGAGATCATAGGAAATAGCGAGCCTATTGCGCCAATCAAAACCGCAGTCGAAATTTTTATATGGCCGACAAAGGAGAGTAACATGCGATTGTCGAAATTCCTTGCCCGCGCCACTGCCACAGCCAGCTTGATCCTGATGTTGCCCACGCCTTCAAACGCGCAAAGAGACTCCAAAATTCGGAATGCCACCCCGCCGCCCGTTCAGCGCAGTCAGTCGGTGGTTCGGGATAATCGCAAAGCGGGTTTTGTGGCCCGGGAAGCGGCATCAGCTACCAGACCGGTTCGGGGTGTGGTGAACACTACCGTGAAAACCGGAAGCGGTGCGAAGGACTTGGTGACGGGCCGTCCTATCAGGGGCGCCAAGAAAATCGCGGGGGCGGCAGCTGGTGCGGCGGTCGCCCCGGTTAGGACCGCGGTTAACGCCGGTTCGAAGGTCGCTGGCGGCGCCAAGAAGGTGGGAAGTGCTGCCAAAAAAACTGCCCAAAGGATCGGCAAAAAATTGAATCCCTTTGATTAGCGAGCGTTCGTTGGGTCCCCAAAAGGGGCTCCGAGAGGTCGCGCGCTGCGCTTGACCCAAGATAGGGGCCGGTGGCGGATGCACCGCACCGCTACCTATCCTTGGGGTCCAGCGCATCCCTCAGCCCATCGCCAATAAAATTAAGCGCGAACAACGTCACCGTGAGGAACGTTGCTGGGAACAACAACCGGCCGGGGTCGCTCTGGATGCTGCGCGCGCCTTCCGCGATCAACACGCCCCAACTCGTCATCGGCTCCTGCAAGCCCAAGCCCAGAAACGACAGGAAGCTTTCGAGCAGGATCACCTTCGGTACCAGCAGCGTTACATAGACGATCACCGGGCCAAGCGTGTTCGGGATGATGTGGCGGCGCAGGATTCCGACCGGTCCGACGCCGAGCGCTTCGGCGGCTGCCACATACTCCTGCCGCTTGATCGATAACGTCTGTCCACGCACGATGCGGGCCATGTCGAGCCACTCGATCGCGCCGACCGCCAGGAACATCAGGATGAAATTGCGGCCGAAGAACACCACCAGCATGATCACGAAAAAGATGAAGGGCAGCGCATATAGAATATCGACCACGCGCATCATCGCATCGTCGATGCGCCCGCCCGCGTACCCCGCCACCGCGCCGTAGATGACGCCGATGACGAGCGCCACGCCCGACGCGAGCAACCCGATGGCGAGCGAAATCCGCCCGGCATAAAGCGTGCGCGTGAACAAATCGCGGCCGTTCTGGTCGGTGCCGAACAGGAAGCGCTGCCGCTTGATGGGCACGGAAACAACAACGCCGTTGGCGCGCCGCTCTTTCACGTCCGCCTTGCCGAAGATGTCGGAGCGCTCGAAGCCTGCCAGCGCGCGCTCGTCGATCGGCCGGGTCGATGTCAGCGTGATGTCGACGCGATCGGCTAGAGCGGCAATGCTCTCGACGCGTGCCCGCATGCGCGACGCCACGCGCGCCGCCGCCGGCTCGATCATGCCGGCCGTCGGGTACGCTGCGAGTTGCGCGGGAACGCCGACGTACTCGCTGTAGACCCGGTCATGCGCGTGCGGCGAAAGCATCGGCCCGAAGATCGACGCCAGCGCCACCAGCGCAAGCATGACGATGCTACCGGCGGCCGCTTTGTTTGCAAGCAACCGCGCGCGCGCGTCGGCCCACAGGGAAGTCGCCGGTGCGTCGATCGCATTACTCATAGCGCACCCGCGGGTCGAGGATCGCGTAGGCGATGTCGGCTGCCAAGTTAAACAGGATCACGAACACGGCGACGAGCACGACGGTACCCATCACCAGCGTGTAGTCGCGGTTCAATGCGCCCTCGATGAAGTAGCGGCCGACGCCGGGAATGCCGAAGATCGTTTCGACCACGATCGAGCCGGTCAGCAGCGCCGCAGCCGCCGGACCGAGGTAGGAGACGACGGGGAGACTGGCGCTGCGCAACGCATGTGTGAGGATGATGCGCGGCCCCAACCCTTGCGCCCGCAAGGTTCGAATATGCGGCGCATGCAGGGCTTCGATCATTGCCGCGCGAGTCAGCCGCGCGATCACCGCGATCTGCGGCAGCGCCAGCACGGCAACGGGCAATATCGTGTTGGCGATTGCGCCGTCGTTCCAGCCTCCGACGGGAAGAAGCTTCAGCCAAAGTCCGGCGATGATTTGCAGCAGCGGCGCGGTCACGAACGTCGGCACCGTCAAGCCGAACGTCGCAACGCCCACGACCAGATTGTCGACGATGCTGTTCTGCCGCAACGCCGCCAGCGAGCCGAGCGCAAGACCGATCACGAGTGCAAGCGTCAACGCCGCAGCGCCGAGCCGGATCGAAATCGGCAGTGCCTTGGCAAACAGGTCGGCGACCGAGAAATCGCGATAGTAGAACGACGGCCCTAGGTCACCCTGAGCCAGCGCGCCGAGATACAACGTGTACTGTTTCCACAGCGGCTGATCGAGCTGATAGATCCGCCGTAAGTTCTCCATCACCTTGGCTTCAAGCGGTTGCTCCAGATCGAACGGACCGCCGGGCGCGAGACGGATCAGGAAGAACGCGATGGTGATCACCAGGAACAAGGTCGGGATTGTCGACGCCAGCCGGCGCAAAACGAAACTTAGCATGGCAGCGGCCGCTCTCCATCGTGCGCATCGGTCGAACGGTGACTATACGCTGTTGCACGTGCGCGGAAAGGTTGGGTCACGCGGAGCCTGTGGCTAATGCGGAGCTCTAACGTTCAGCTTCGATGTTGGGTCCGAAACGCAAATGGCAGGAATTGCTACTGTCTTTCCTTCCCCCTTGAGGGGGAGGAAGACGCGGCTCGATTTATTGCGCTTGGCGATAAATCGACTTTGCCGCGTCAGGTGGGGGTGCTTTTTTTCCACGAGTCACGCTCATCTTACCCCCCACCCCGGCCCACCCCCTCAAGGGGGGAGGGAGGGAAACAGGCAGAAAGGTTTTCGGGTGGCCTGCACGGGTAGAAGTGACGGAAGCGTTCTGTCCGGCAGCCGTCCCCATTTCCCCT
>JANOOW010000020.1:0-1986 GCA_031421555.1 Hyphomicrobiaceae bacterium
GACGACGTCGGCACGGGCGTATATGGATCTCCTGTCGGGAGCCGCGTCATGACCGACACCCCGCAAGTTCTGCTGGCGCATCATCTCAAGGCGCTCAAGCCGCCGACGTTCCTGCGTGAGTACGACAAGATCGCCGGCCAGTGCGCCTCCGAAGGCGTCGACTATCCGCGCTACCTGCTGCGGCTTGCCGAGGCTGAGATCATTGAGCGCGAGCGCCGCATGGTGGATCGGCGCATCAAGGCCGCCAAGTTCCCGACCGTCAAAAGCCTCGACAGCTTCGACTTCGCCGCGTTCCCAGACCTCGACAGGACCGCCGGCCAGTCGGGCAACGACCGCCAATCTCTGGTCGCGGCCTCAGGCGCCGGATAGAGGCGCCGCTCCAGCGCGTCGTCGTTGAGACCCTCCGGTAGCGGCCAGGCGACGCCAGCTTCGCGCGCCCGGTGGAGAGGCACACACCGGCAGCAGTCAGGCTGATCCCGAGGCTCGCTGCGATCTGACGCTTGGACATACCGGCGGCCGACAGCCGCAGCACGTCCCGGATCTTGCGCATGAGTAATCTCTGTTGGGGCATTCCCGCTCCTCTCGAAAAAGGAACGAGGTCGCTGATTCGCATCGCAGGATCACCCAACGGCGTTCATCACGCCCATCGACCGCCTTGTTGCCCTGGTCGCCACGGACCGGAACAGGTGGTTGTCATCCACCGGAAACGGTGGTTGCCATCAACCGGAGCGCGCAGTCGACACCCGTTTGAGCCGAAAACGACTCTTGGCAGGACGAAATTCAGGTGCAAACGGAACAAATAGGTTCTGGCCTGCATTTGGTTCATCACTGGCAAAAGCTACTCCCGCCTAGCGAAATGCGCGCTCTGCAAAGTCGAGCAATTCGGCGCAGAACCAACAACGGTGATGACCTTGAGGACATTAGTATTGGTTCGCGGCGGCATCCCAATTCTGATCGGCGTCACAGCGGCGGTGGTACTTGCCGTTAATGGCGGTTTTGCCCAAGGCGTCAGACCGGCCGCTAGTTCTAATCCCGAGGTCGCCATTGCCCCCAACAAGGGCGTCGGCAGGGCAAGTGCGGGGCGTGAAGTATTCCGCTTCGAAACGTTTGGCAACGAGCGCTTTTGGACCGATGCCATGCGCATGCCGAAAGGCATTTTGGATGCAAAGGTCACACCGATCCAGGCCTTAAAAACCGGACTTATGATCGATGTCGAAGCCATCCCGAAGAACCTTTTGGATTCTCTGACGGCCGAGCTGAAGACCGACATGTCGCCTCAGCAGGCTCCCATGCTCAATGACGTGATGACCACGGTGAAACTGATCGAAGCCAATGCCGTGATCGGCATGGTGCCGAAAGACTCGAATGGCGACGGCCGTATCGATATCGCCTCCGGCGATAAAGTGGGAGTCTCCTGCGCGCTCTGTCACGCCATCACCGACAAGTCCGTCTATGACATACCGGGGGCCGGCTCCATCGGGCGTCGTATCGATGGACCCGCGGCGCTGACGCTGAATGTCGGCAGACTACTCTCGTTGGCTGCCAATTCGCGCGCCTTTTATCCATTCCTTCAGACCACGCTCGGCGGCAAGACGATCGGCCGTGCCCCGAAGGGGCTGACGGCCGATTCGACCGAAGCAGAGGTCGACGCCTATCTCGACAATCCCGATTTCTATCCCGTGGGAATGTTCGACGATACTCCCGACGGAAACGGCAATCCCGTCGTCAATGTGCCGCTGTTTCGTCAGGATCTGGCAAAGCCGTTTGGGAGCGCTGGCGAGCAGGCAACATTCGAAAACTTCAGCAATGGCGTCTATACGGTGGCTTTCGACACCACCACGTTGGCCACCCCCGAGGGGCATAAATTCCTCGCAGCGGTCGGGGGCAAGGGCGGCGAGCAGCTGGCGAAGGATTATACCAAGATCCTGGCCGAGACCGGCGTAACCGGCTACCCATTCGTCCAGGCCAAGAAAGCCGGCAAGCCCG
>JANOOW010000021.1:0-7926 GCA_031421555.1 Hyphomicrobiaceae bacterium
TCGACGAACTCGACTAAAACGTGGTCTAGCCCCGCGAAAATCCGTTCAGCTGGGGTGGCCCTGAGCCACTTTACTACACTACCGCGGAAGACCGCCGTGGGTCACGGCCACCCCGCTCCCTCGTCATGAGGGAAAAAAGAAAATTCAAATCAAAGGACCATCACCAAATGACCTTGAAGTTGTATAGACCGCAGTGCCAATCCAACCTTTGCCATCTCACGCTTGGATCGCGTAAAGAGCGCTGATGACAATCACAGCAAAAACGAAATCAACAGCCCGGCGCGGCTCCCTCTTGCCCGTCAAGGTGCGCCGCGCAGGAAAACCGAAGATCCCGAAGGTCGGTTTCGTATCGCTCGGGTGCCCAAAAGCGCTCGTCGACAGCGAACGCATCATCACCAAGCTGCGCTCCGAGGGCTACCAGATTGCCGCCGACTACGATGGCGCCGACGTGGTCGTGGTCAATACGTGCGGCTTTCTGAACTCCGCCAAGGAGGAGAGCCTGAACGCGATCGGCGAAGCAATGGCCGCCAACGGCCGTGTCATCGTTACCGGTTGTCTCGGCGTCGAGGAAGCGCGCATCCGGGCCGAGCATCCAGGCGTGCTGGCCGTTACCGGCCCGCATCAATACGAGCAGGTGATGGACGCGGTGCACATCGCGGTGCCGCCGCTGCACGATCCGTTCATCGACCTGGTGCCGCCGGAAGGCTTCCGGCTGACGCCGCGCCACTACGCTTACTTGAAGATTTCCGAAGGCTGCAACAACGTCTGCTCGTTCTGCATCATCCCCGATCTGCGCGGCAAACTCGCAAGCCGGCCGTCGAACCACGTGATGACCGAAGCCGAAAAGCTGGTGAAGGCCGGCGTCAAGGAACTGCTGGTGATCAGCCAGGACACCAGTGCCTACGGCCTCGATATCAAATACGCGACGAGCCCATGGAAAGGCCAGCCGCTGGCCGCACGATTCGTCGATCTGTCGAGAGCGCTCGGCGATCTGGGCGCGTGGGTTCGCATGCACTACGTCTATCCATACCCGCACGTCGACGACGTGATCCCACTGATGGCCGAGGGCAAAATACTGCCCTATCTCGACATTCCTTTTCAGCACGCTTCACCCAAGGTGCTGAAGGCGATGCGGCGTCCGGGCAATCAGGACAAGACAGCCGCCCGCATCGCAAAGTGGCGCGAGATCTGTCCCGATCTGGCGATCCGCTCGACCTTTATCGTCGGCTTCCCGGGCGAGACCGAAGAAGATTTCCAGATGCTGCTCGACTGGTTGAAGGAGGCTCGCCTCAACCGCGTCGGCTGCTTCAAGTACGAACCAGTGGAAGGCGCCAAGGCCAACGCGCTCGACGGCGCCGTGCCGGAGGACGTCAAGGAAGAGCGCTGGCATCGCTTCATGGCAACGCAGCAGGAAGTCAGCCGCGCGATCCTGGCCACGCGCGTCGGACGCACGATCGATGTGATCATCGACGAGGTCGACGAAGAAGGCGCGCTCGGCCGGTCGAAGTGGGACGCGCCGGAGATCGACGGCAGCGTGTTTCTCAACGGCGCAACGCATCTCGAAGCCGGGCAGATCGTACAGGCAAAGATTGTGCACTCGGACGAGTACGATTTGTGGGGTGAAGTGGTATGAGCCGTCCGAAGATTCTGCTGACCCACACGCCGGACATGCGCGCGAACTACTATGGCCCGCGTGCACTTAGCGGCCTGCAGGCATTGGGCGAAGTTGTGACGCATGAGGGCTCGAACCCGTTGAGCGCCGCCGAAATCATCCGCCTGGCAAAGGGATGCCAACTCATTGTTTCCGACCGCAACACACCTGGTCACTCCGAGATTTTTGCAGCGATCCCCGACACCATCGCATTCTTGCGCTGCGCCGTCGACATCCGCACCATCGACGTTGACGCTGCCTCTGAAGCGGGCGTTTTGATCACGCAGGCGAGCCCCGGTTTTGTCGCATCCGTTGCCGAAATGGCGTTCGGCATGATGATCGATCTCGCCCGCGACGTGACGCGCCACGCGACAGACTATCGAGCCGGTCTCAACCCGCAACCGCGCAAGGGCATCCAACTATCGGGAGCCACGATCGGACTGCTGGGTTACGGCGCCATTGCCCATCACGTTGCAAAAATTGCGCACGCTTTCGGCATGACCGTGCTGGTCAACGATCCTTACGTGACCGCCGCCGAACCGTATGTGAAACAGGTGAGCTTCGAAGAGGTGCTGAGCCAAAGCGACTTTGTGTTGCCGCTTGCAATCGCCACCAACGAAACTGAAAACATGATCGGCGCGGCAGCCCTTCGCCGCATGAAGAAGTCGGCGTTCCTGGTCAACCTGTCTCGCGGCAATCTTGTCGACGAAGCAGCTTTGGAGAAGGCGCTCGACGAAAAATGGATCGCCGGCGCCGCGATGGATGTCGGCCGCGCGACAGACCAAATGCCGACACCGCGTTTGGCCGGTCGCGCCGACGTGATCGCGACTCCCCACACTGCAGGTCTTACCCCGGAAGCGATCGAACATCAGGCGATGGAGACGGTAGCGCAGGCAGCGGAGATCCTCGCCGGCCGCGTTCCCAAAGGTGCCGTCAACGCCGATGCCGCCAGCCGGATGTCTCGTATATTGGGTTAGACGCGAATTACCGGGCGCAACCTACATTTCCGTGCTGACGTGTGCTGTGTTATAATCGCCAGCAGGCGATCGATATTCAAACGCGGTGCCGTAGGTCGGGTAGAGCCTTTTTGCGAGACCCGACGCCGATAGCACCGGTGGTGGGATGTCGCGCTGTAGCCGACCTACGAAGCGGTCAATCTTTCCGCGGGCTGGTATAACCCCTGACCTCGTATTCGCCGCTACTCCGCCGCCACCCGTACAGGTGCCGCCGGCTTCGGATCGCGCAACATCGCGAGTAAACTCGCCTCACGCTTCTTCGCAGCCTCATAGTTCGCACGCTTGACATGGCCGAAGCCTTTGATCTCGTCAGGGATCGAAGCCAAGGCGACGGCAGTCGCATGGGTCGCCGGCGTCAAGCGCTGCGCAATTTCGTCGAGCAGTTTTTCGTAGTCCGCGATCAGCTGACGTTCGAGGCGACGCTCGGCCGAATAGCCGAACACATCGAGCGCGGACCCACGGAAGCGCTTCGCCTTCGCGAGCTGGCGAAACACCGGCAGCATCCACTGCCCGAGCTTTATCTTGCGCGGCTCGCCGGTCCGCTTGTCCTTGTGGAAACGGGCGAGCAACGGCGGCGCCAAATGGAACTCGAGAGACTTTACGCCATCGAACTGCTCCGCCAGCGCTTTCTCGAACGTGCCATCGGTATAGAGGCGCGCGACTTCGTACTCGTCCTTGATCGCGAGCAGCTTGTGATAGTTTCGCGCCACCGCGTCGGCGAGCCCTGAGCGGCCCGGCGTCTTGTCTTTCTCCATGCCGGCAATCCAAGCCACCTTCGAGCGGTAGCGCTCGGCTAGGCCAACATCCTGATAAGCCGTCAAGTGCGCCGACCTGAACGCGATAACTTCATCCAGCGTCTTCGGCTTCTGCACGACGTTCGAGACCGGTTTGATCAGCCGCTCGATTGCAGCCGCATCGTGCGCCGCCAAACGGCCGAACCGGAACGCTTGCCGGTTCATCTCGACCGCCGCCCCGTTCAGCTCAATCGCCTCCTCGATGGCTGCCGATCCAATCGGCACATAACCCTTCTGGTACGAATACCCGAGCAGATACATGTTCGACGCGATCGAATCGCCGAACAGCTTCACGGCGGCCTCGTGCGCATCGAGCATGTCGAGCGGGCCCTTGGCCACGCGATCAGAAATCGCGGTGCGCAAAGCCTTCCCTGGAACCGTCAGATTGGAGTTTCGGGTAAAATCTCCGGTCGTCATTTCGTAGGTCGACACGACCACGGCGGTATGATCCGGCCGCATCGTCTCGAGGATTTTGTTCGAAGCGGTGACTACGAGATCGCCACCCATGATCAGGTCAGCGTTGCCGACGCCGACCCGGATGGCATGAATTTCTTCAACGTTCTTTGCAATCCGCATGTGACAGGCGACGGCGCCGCCCTTCTGCGCGAGACCGGTCATGTCGATAGAGCCGAACCCCTTGCCTTCGATGTGCGCGGCTTGGCCCAACACCGCCGAGATCGTCACGACACCAGTGCCGCCGACGCCCGTAACGATCATTGAGTATGGTCCACTCAACGCCGGTTGCTTCGGTTCAGGCAGCGAACCCAACAGCGCAGCAACGCCACCATCGCTGGCGACGCCTTTGTTCTTTCTCACTTTTGCGCCATGCACAGTAACAAAGCTCGGACAGAATCCCTCCGTGCAGGAAAAATCCTTGTTGCAGGCGGACTGATCGATGGCGCGCTTGCGGCCAAGCTCCGTTTCGAGTGGAATAACCGCGACGCAATTCGACTTCTTGCCGCAATCGCCACAGCCCTCGCAGACAGCCTGGTTGATGAAAATACGTTTGTCCGGATCGGGAAATTCGCCCTTCTTCCGGCGCCGGCGTTTCTCGGCAGCGCACGTTTGATCGTAGATCAATGCCGTCACGCCATCGTTGGTCGCGAGATCCATCTGCACCGCTTGCAGATCACGACGGTGATGCACGGCGACGCCCGAGGGAAAACTCACGCCGGGCGCATACTTGTTTGGCTCGTCGGTAACGATGGCGATCTTCTTCACACCCTCGGCGGCGAGTTGCGCGGCTATCATCGGTACCGAGATATGCCCATCGAGCGACTGTCCGCCAGTCATGGCAACCGCATCGTTGTAGAGGATTTTGAAGGTGATGTTGACGTCGGCAGCCATCGCCGCACGGATCGCCAACGAGCCGGAATGGATGTAGGTACCGTCGCCGATATTCTGAAAAACGTGACGGCGTTTCGAAAAATTGGCTTCGCCGATCCAGTTGGTACCTTCGCCGCCCATCTGCGTGAAGCCATCGGTCGCCCGATCCATCCACTGCGCCATATAATGGCAGCCGATTCCGGCATAGGCGTGCGCACCTTCCGGCACGACCGTCGAGGAATTGTGCGGGCACCCCGCGCAGAAGTAGGGAGTTCGGGAAAAGGCTTCCTTGGCGAGCGGGGCGTTGCCTTCGAGGCGTTTGAGCTCGGCCACTTTCGATTTGACGCCGTCGCCCGCGCCGTACCTTATTAGGCGCTCACCGACCGCAATCGCGATGTCGGTCGGATCGAGCGCACCCTTGGCGTGAAACAGCCAGTTGTCGTTCTCGTCCTTTTTGCCGATGACCGCTGGCGCGTGCGGCGTGCCGTACAACTGCTCCTTCACCTGCGTTTCAAGCAGCGAGCGCTTTTCCTCGACGACGATTATAAGGTCGAGACCTTCGGCGAACTTCTTCACGCCGTGAGGTTCGAGCGGCCATGTCATGCCGGCTTTGTAGATCCGCAGGCCGAGCTGGTTCGCCGCCACTTCGTCGATGCCGAGTTCGTCTAGTGCCTGCCGCGTATCAGTGTAACTCTTGCCGCATGTAATGATACCGATCTTGGGAGCAGCACCGCCACTGATAACGATGCGATCGAGCTTGTTGGCGCGCGTGAACGCCTGGATCGCGCCACGCTTGTAGTCGTGCAGACGGGCTTCCTTGTCGAGCGCCTGATCGCCAAGCCGTATATTGAGGCCACCAGGCGGCATAACGAAATCGTCGGGGATGACCACGTTCACCCGGTCGGTAGCGCCATCGACGGTAGAAGTCGACTCGATGTTGTCCTTCACGCATTTGAGGCCGACCCAGACGCCAGCGTAGCGCGACAGGGCGAACCCCAACAATCCAAAGTCGAGGATTTCCTGCACGCCAGCCGGATTGATGACCGGGATCATTGCATCGACGAATGCGAACTCGGATTGATGCGCAGACGTCGAACTCTCGCACGTGTGATCGTCGCCCATGAGCGCGAGCACCCCTCCATGCTTCGACGTGCCAGCGTGATTGGCGTGGCGGAATACGTCGCCGGTGCGATCGACACCGGGGCCCTTGCCGTACCAGATGGCGAACACGCCGTCGTACTTGCCTTCCCCGCGGAGTTCAGCCTGTTGGGTACCCCAAATGGCGGTGGCGGCAAGGTCCTCGTTCAAACCAGAGTGGAAGTGGATGTTGTGCTTGGAGGTCAGTGTTTTGACACGCTGGAATGCACCTTCGAGGCCAGCGATGGGTGACCCGCGATACCCCGAAATATAGCCGGCGGTGTTGAGCCCTGCCGCCTCGTCGCGCTTTTTCTGCATCAGCGCGAGCCGCACGACGGCTTGCGTGCCCGTCAGGATTTGGCGCGTCTGATCTAAATCAAATTTATCGCTGAGTGATATGCCGCTTTTCGCCATGGATGCACCTCAGCCGCTCAACTGCGTCTAGTGAAACATAGTCCTCCTATCGTGTCATGGCAAGTTAGGTCAGCATGGCTGACCTAACTGTTTTTGGCGCGAACGCTCACGCCGCCCTGGCTTCTGCCGCCCATGTGACCCAGCCTTTGATCTTTTCGATATCGGGCGGTTCGCCATCACGCAGTACGCGTTTGCCATCGGTCGTCGCGGCGAACAGCAACACGTGAGCGGACAGCTGAACCGGGTCGGCCGATGCGATATCATCGGCGGTTTTATACCCTGCTCCCGTCAGCAGTTGCGCATGCGTGCCGCGCAAACCAGGGATCTCCATGACCAAGAGCGCTTGATACTGCCACGTCTCGATCAGGTCCGCGTCCAACCGGCGATCGGCAAGGCGGGCCGAGATCGCATCGGGAGACAGGTCGAGGAATTGGCTGACGGTCTTGATGCCAAGTGAAGCAAAGCGTTCTGCCATTTTCGGCCCGATCGAGGGGGCTGCTTCCAGATCGTCAGTCTCACTCAGATAGATGCGCCGCTCGCGATCGCCAACAAGCGGGTTGATCGACGGCACCGAAGTGTGGATCGGCTTCACGACGGGCATCGAGGCGCGTAGTTCCGCCAGCGCTGCGAACGGTCCCGTGGCGAGCGACGGCTGGTCCGCGGCGGGGATGTGCGCGAGAGGCTTCGCGGCAATTACCGGCACCGACGTTTGAGCCGTCGCCGAACCGGCCTGCACCGTCGCTCGAACCAACGGGGATGGTGCGACCGGTAGCGCAACGGCCGGTTTCGGCAGGGCTTCCAACTTTTTCTCAGCCGGTACTATGGCGGCGGGCGCCGGCATGACGGGCAGCCCGACAGCCGACGCGACCGGCTTCGCCGGAGCAGCTTGGATCGGCGTGATCTTCAACCCGGCTGGTTGTGCGACCTTCACACGCGCCGCACGCTCAACTGATTGCTTGGCGAGCTTGGCCCCGAGCACTTCCTTGGTGTGCAGGTCGCGCACCATCCGATCGTCTTCCGGCAGAGTCTTGTCGACGCGGCCGGTCTCCTTCAACTCGTCGTACATCGCCTCGACAACCTTGCGGTCCCCGGCGTTCGACAGCCGCTTCGCCAAGGCCTTCGCCGGAATTTTGATCGCGGCCATCACGGTGTCGAGAGCGAGATCGACGTGTGGCGGTGCCACCGCTGCCTCCGAGATCGCCTTCTCCAGGATGCGGGCGAAACCGGTCGCAGCGTAGATCAGCAACTCGGCGACGACACCGCGGGCAACCCCATCGAAACCAGCGGGGGGATCGGTCACGCCGCGATGAATGTCATAATGCGCGATCAGCTTTTCGTAGTAGCGATGCGAGAACTCGGCGCCATCGCACACCATCGATTTGAGCCAGTCGGGACCAGTTGGAACCGGCACGGCGAGCACCGGGTAGCGTTCGAGCCCAAGTGCGCGCAGATCGTTGTAGGACCGGCTTATGCTCCACTCGGCAGCGCGATGGATGGCATTCTCGGCTTCGGTCTGCCCGGTATGGAAGGGGTGGATCGGATCGGTGTAGTAGTGGCTGGTCACGCCCGCTGCATAGACTGCGTCGGC
>JANOOW010000022.1:0-7021 GCA_031421555.1 Hyphomicrobiaceae bacterium
CGCGCGCCATGCCCAGCCATCAATTCGTGATGGTTGGAGGCTGCTCACTGCCGGACGGCTGGTGCGGACTGCCGAACGTTCACTTCACTGGCCGCAAGCCTTATGACGAGATCGCGAGCTACATGTCGGCGATGGATGCGCTGATCATGCCGTGGAATCGCAGCGAATGGATCAAGAACTGCAATCCGATCAAACTGAAAGAGTATTTGGCAGTTGGGCGGCCCATTATCACAACCGATTTTGCCGCGCTCGATCCTTGGCGCGATCTGGTTCACGTCGCCAGCGATGCCGGGGCTTTCGCCGCCGCCATCCAGTCGGCACTCGACCGCCCGCGTGGAGATCGCGCCGATGTCTTGCGCCGCCTCTCGGTCGAAACCTGGGACGCCAAGGCCGGCGATGTCCGCCGTGCACTCTTTGGGCTCGGACTGTCGTTCGAGCAGACGGCTTCGGCAAAGCGTGGCGCTGCCTAATGCTATGCAGTCTTAACCGAAAGGCTATTCTGCCGTGCGTTTGCCTTTTGCGTGCCACTGGGGTGTGGTACGACCGCCTCTGATTATCGATCGTTGGGTCACTACGAGGTATCTAGACGATGACGGAACAGCGCCCAAGCTACGACTATGACGATATTCTGTCGTGCGGCAGGGGTGAGCTGTTCGGCGCCGGCAATGCGCAACTGCCGTTGCCTCCCATGCTCATGTTCGAGCGAATCAGTCACGTTTCAAAAACCGGCGGCGCGCACGACAAGGGTCAGATCGTCGCCGAGATGAACATTGCGGGCAACCCACAGACCGATTGGTTTTTTGCCTGCCATTTCAAGGGCGATCCAGTCATGCCGGGTTGCCTGGGGTTAGACGCGCTGTGGCAACTCACGGGTTTCTATCTGGGCTGGCTTGGCGCGCCGGGACGTGGACGGGCCCTCGGCGTCGGCGAGGTCAAGTTTTCCGGAATGGTGCTGCCAACGACGAAAAAGATCGAGTATGTCATCGACATGAAGCGGATCATCCTGCGCAAGCTCAAGCTTGGCATTGCCGATGGTGTAATGAAGGCCGATGGCCAGGTGATCTACACGGCGACCGATCTGCGTGTGGGACTTTTCGAGACGGGTGACCCTGCCGCCGCAGGTGTCTGATCTCCGGCTAGCGACGCAGACTTTAGAACAAGGACTCCCTCATGCGACGTGTCGTTGTCACCGGAATGGGAATCGTTTCGTCGATCGGCAATAATACCGAAGAGGTGCTTGCCTCACTGCGCGGAGCGAAATCTGGAATTGTCGCGGCCGAAAAGTACAAAGAGCTTGGCTTCCGCTGCCAAGTGCACGGCCAGCCGAGCTCGGATTGGGAGACGATTGTTCCGCGTAAGCCCAAGCGCTTTATGAATGCAGGCATGGGCTGGAACTATATCGCCATGGATCAGGCGATCCGCGATGCCGGCCTTACCGAGCAGGATGTGCAGGACGAACGCACCGGTATCATCATGGGTTCAGGCGGGCCCTCGACGGTTGCAATCGTCGCCGCAGCCGACGTGACCCGCTCCGCTGGCGCACCGAAAAAAATCGGCCCCTTCGAAGTTCCCAAGGCAATGTGCTCAGGCCCATCAGGCGTACTCGCCACGGCATTCAAGGTGCACGGCGTCAATTATTCGATCTCGTCGGCGTGCGCAACGTCGGCGCACTGCATCGGCAACGCCACCGAGATGATCCAGTGGGGCAAGCAGGACATCATGTTTGCTGGCGGCTGCGAGGAGCTGGACTGGACATTGTCGAACCTGTTCGATGCGATGGGCGCGATGTCGTCGAAGTTCAACGCCACTCCGGCGCGCGCCAGCCGCGCCTACGACAAGGACCGTGATGGATTTGTGATCGCCGGCGGCGCCGGTACCGTGGTCCTGGAAGAGTATGAGCGGGCCAAGGCGCGAGGTGCGAAGATCTATGGCGAAGTGGTCGGCTACGGAGCCACGTCGGACGGCTTCGACATGGTGGCGCCATCCGGCGAAGGCGCAGCACGCTGTATGCGACAGGCGTTGAAAGGTTTTACCGGCAATGGCATCGGCAAAGTCGACTATATCAACCCGCACGCAACCGGCACGCCGGTTGGCGATGCCCGCGAGATCGACGCGATCCGCACCGTCTTCGGCACCGAAGTTCCAGCTATCGCAGCCACAAAATCGTTGACGGGGCACTCGCTCGGCGCCATCGGTGTGCAGGAGACCATCCTTTCCTTATTGATGATGCGCAACAACTTCATTTGTGAAAGCGCCAATATTGACGAGATCGACCCGGCCTTTGCCGACCTTCCGATCGTTCGCCGCCGCCGCGATGACGTGCAGCTCAACTGTGTGCTATCAAACAGCTTCGGCTTTGGCGGCACAAACGCGACGTTGGCATTCCGCCGGGTAGAAGGTTGAAGGAGGCGTTACGCCCCCACACCGGGCCTGCCTAAGCCGTAACGCCAGACAACTCTCTTCGGGGCGGTCTGATCTACTTTACGCCGTTTTGAAATCAGGAGTTTTCATGAGCAGCTTCGACATCGCGACGCCCGGCCCCCTGATGGCTGGCAAGCGCGGACTGATCATGGGCGTCGCCAACGACCGGTCGATTGCCTGGGGTATCGCACGCATACTCGCCGGACAAGGCGCAAAGCTCGCGTTCACCTATCAAGGTGACGCCTTCGGCCGGCGCGCCATACCGTTGGCAGAGTCGGTTGGCTCCGAGATCGTTGAACCCTGTGACGTCAGTGATCTGGCGAGTGTCGATGCCGTATTCGACCGCATCGCTTCGAAGTGGGGAAGTCTCGATTTCGTCGTGCACGCGCTGGCATTTTCAGATCGCCGCGAGCTGGGCGGCCGATACGCCGATACCAGCCGCGAGAACTTCACCAACACGATGGTGATCTCATGCTTCTCTTTCACTGAAGTTTCGAAGCGCGCGGCCGCGCTGATGCCTAACGGCGGTTCGATGTTGACGCTCACTTTCGGCGGCGCGACCAAGGTCGTCCCGTCCTACAACGTCATGGGAGTCGCCAAGGCTGCGCTCGAAGCCAGCGTGCGCTACCTGGCGACCGATTTCGGTCCGCGAGGCATCCGCGTCAACGCCTTGTCGGCCGGGCCGATGCGCACACTTGCCGGATCGGGCGTGTCGGATGCGCGCGTGATCTTCAATTATCAAAAAGAACATGCACCGCTTCGCCGCACACCGACGCTCGACGAGGTTGGTGGCGCCGCGCTCTACCTTCTCTCGCCAATGTCGGGTGCCGTCACCGGCGAAGTCCACTTCGTCGATTGTGGCTATTCGACCGTGGCGATGCCGACCCTCGACGCGCTGAAAGCCCAAGAGGCGGGCGCTCTTCCGGGCACCAGCAGCGGCAGCGGCAGCGTGACTTAATCATCGGGCAGCGTGATAAGATCGAGGCAGAGCCGTAGATGCCAGCGCTTCGTTTCCTCAGTGGACTGTTACTATTGATCGCGGTCGTCATCCTGGTGGCCGACATTACCAGTGCCCGTGGCTCGCTTTCCTCGGGCTTGACGGTGTCGGCGGCAAAACATTGGGCGACCCTTGCGCCGGGCTCGCTCGCATCGAGCCAGAAGTCGGCGCAGGCGCTAAGCTCGTTTTTGTGGGATCCGGTATTGAAGTCATTTCTCGCGGTTCCGGCTTGGAGCCTGTTCGCGCTATTGGGCGGCCTTTTCGCATATAGTGGGCGCCGCCGCCGCCGCGTTAACATCTACACAAACTGAATAGCGCGCTGCGATCAAGCGAAGTTGAGAGCTTCCAACCGGTGTAAACAACGGTTGGGTGGGCTATATTCGGCTAGGATCAACAAGCGCGAGGCTCACCCATGTTCTTCAAAAAAGCCGCTACAATACCGTCCCCGGAAACCGCTTTGGCGGGACGCGCCACGGCAATTCCGACAGCCAAAGTTCATTTCATTAGTGATCGGCCGCTGAAAGAACCGTACCCGGAGGGTCATGAGGTTGCAATGTTCGGCCTCGGCTGTTTTTGGGGTGCGGAACGCAAGTTCTGGGAACTAGGCGAGGGCGTGTGGGTGACTGCCGTCGGCTACGCCGGAGGGCTGACGCCGAACCCAACCTACGAAGAAACCTGCAGCGGCAAAACGGGGCACAATGAGGTGGTTCGCGTGGTTTTCGATCCCGCCAAGATCAGCTACGAGGCCTTGTTGAAGGTATTCTTCGAAAGCCATAACCCCACTCAGGGAATGCGTCAGGGCAATGATGTTGGGACCCAGTACCGTTCGGGTATCTACGCCTACGGACCGAAGCAGAAGGCGGCAGCCGAAGCGGCGAAAGCTGCATACGGCCGCATCCTCGCAGCAAACGGTTACGGTGCGATCACGACGGAAATCGTCGACGCGCCAGAATTCTATTATGCCGAGGACTACCACCAGCAATACTTGGCCAAGGTGCCGCATGGTTATTGTGGATTGGGCGGCACCGGCTTGACCTGCCCCGTCGGCACGGGCATCGCCGCCTGACGCCCGAACAATGTTTAAGAACGATTAACCAAAGGCGGTGTAGCTTAGCGCTAAACCGCCTTTTTCGCTGCTTAAAGCATCGGAGGCGTGTGATAGCCACGTTTCCGGAAGCACGGAATTGCGGTATTGATACTCGTTCACCAAGCTGTGGCTTCGCTACGGGCCGAAGTGACTAAGGGGGAGACAAAATGTCCTTAAAGCCCGCTGCAGCGCTCGGTGCTTATCTTATCATGTCGGCTCTCGGGTATGCGGCTTACGCCAACGAACCGTCTGCCACGCCCGCGCCGGAGGCACTGGCATTAGAAGCTACACCCCCAGCGCCGTTACTGTCGCCTTTGAAACTTGCAATTCAACAGCAGCTATCGAGCGCGACTTCCAAAGCGACCGATAAGGCCGATCGATCTGCCGTGGCGGCCTACTATGGCGACGCCGGGAATGCGATACTTTGGGTGGCGGACAACCGGTTCACACCGCTGGCCATCCCGGTTATCGAGGAGATGCGGCGCGCCGCCGACTGGGGCCTGACGCCGGCGAGTTTCGATACGCCTGATACGAACGAAGCCCTAGCGACCCCTGAGGCTCAAGCCACTGCCGAACTGCGCATTTCGCTCGCGGTACTGAAATATGCCCGCCACGCACGAGGCGGGCGCATCGACCTTGGCGTGCTCGGCCGCAATGTCGACCAGAAGCCGCCGGTTCTCGATCCGAAGACAGTATTGGCCAGCATCGCGACAGCGAGCGATGGGGCAGCCTATCTACGCGGGTTACATCCGAAACATCCGCAGTTCGAGAAACTAAGGCAAGCTCTATTGGCCGCGCGGAAAACGCCCGTATCTATCGAACCGGCTTCAGAACCAGCGCGCAAGTCTTCGCGGGCGAGTCCGCGCGCAAAGCCGCCACAGGGCGACGTCACGCAGCGCATTATCGCCAACATGGAGCGGTGGCGCTGGTTGCCCGAGGATCTCGGCAGCTTCCACGTGTGGGACAACATCCCCGAATACCGTATGCGGGTGATGAAGGACAGCAAGGTTGCTCATACCGAGACCATCATCGTGGGCAAGCCCAGCACGCCGACCCCGATTTTCTCGGCGGATATGAAATACGTTATTTTCCATCCGACCTGGGGAGTACCGGACGGCATCAAGATGAACGAAATCGCGCCTTTTCTCAGGCAATCTTCATCCTCGAGCTTCTGGGGCGGCGGGTCAGACCCAGCTATTCTGCGCCGTCACAATCTCACGGTCAGCTACAACGGACGTCCGGTCGATCCCACTTCGGTCAATTGGGGGACTGCCGACATCCGGAATTTCCAGTTCACCCAGCCGCCGAGCAGCTCGAACGTTCTGGGCGTAGTGAAATTTCGCTTTCCCAACAAGCATGACGTCTACATGCACGACACGCCTGAGCGAGGACTCTTCTCGCGCACCGAAAAAGCCTTCAGCCACGGCTGCATGCGCGTGCAAAATCCACGGCGTCTAGCTGAAGTGCTCCTGGCCGAGGACAAGGGCTGGTCATCGGGCCAGGTCGGCAACGCCATCGCCGGCGGCAGTACGCAGGAAGTCACGCTCACCAAGCAAATCCCAGTGCACGTGACCTACTTCACGGCTGTGGTCGACGACGACGGCCACCTCAAGACCTATGGCGATATCTATGGTCACGACAGCCGGGTTTCTTCCGCCTTGGAAGGCCGTCCCGTCCGGTTGATCGCGCAATCCGATTCCGCAGTGCGCGAGGCACGCCGCACTCCGGTCAAAGCCTACCGGCAGCCGAACGACGGCGGCCTGGCGTCGATCTTTACCGGCTTGTTCGGCAACTGAAGCCGATCAGATCTCAGACTTCAGCGGCCGTTGCAGCAACTGCTCGATGGCCGCGTCGATCGTGCATTCGCCATCGAGGATGGCGCGGACCGCAGACACGATCGGCACCTCGATCGCGTACTTGGTGGCAATGGCGTCGACCACACTGGCCGTGTAGGCGCCTTCACTCGTGCCGCGTTGGCGTCCAAAAATTTCGCCCAGCGAAAGCCCTTCGCCCATCGCCTGACCCAGCTGGAAGTTGCGCGACTGCGCGCTCGAACAACTAAGCACCAGGTCGCCCAGGCCCGAAAGCCCGCTCAGCGTCTCGCTACGCGCACCTAGGACGCGCCCGATGCGGGTGAGTTCGGCAAACGAGCGGGCGATCACTGCTGCCCTCGCACTTTCACCAAGCTTGCGGCCGGCCACGATTCCGCACGCAATCGCCAGCACATTCTTGACCGCGCCACCAACTTGAACACCAACCAGATCATCGGACACATACAGCCGAAACGTTGGAATGCTGAGTGCTGCCGCAACCGGATGCGCAATCTCCAGCGAACGGGCCGCCAGAGTGACCGCTGTCGGCAACCCGCGAACGACATCGTCGGCGAAGCTCGGGCCCGACAAGACGAGCGGTTCACAGCTTGGGCACTCGTCAGCGAGGATACTGGTCATCAAGGCATCGGTACCGCGTTCGAGACCCTTGGCGGTGATCACGACGCGCGCGTTCGGCTTCAAAAC
>JANOOW010000023.1:0-1614 GCA_031421555.1 Hyphomicrobiaceae bacterium
TCAGAACCGGTCGTCTAATTGCGATTTCGAAACTCGGGGAAAAATCATCACTGTTTAGATCAATCAAGTAAGACCTAAGTAAAAATATCCATTTACTACGATCAAAACTTTATCGTTAACCAAACGTTTCGAATGGTGTCCCGATTTGAAACGGAGCCTTTAAAGAAACTCCTGTGGGGAATCTAAAAATTAAGTTCGCGATGGCGAACGCGGTTCTCCCACCACAAAAACGGGTTGAGGAGTTTCATATGCGTTCGAACTTTAAGCGCGCTGCTTCAGCGCTCATGGTCATGGCTGTGCCATGCGCCATCCTTGCCTTCACTGCCGGAACATCGACCAGCGCACGCGCCGACGGCTCCCTGGAGTCGATGAGTGGGGGACAGTTCACCAGGTTTGGAGCCGAGACCGTGAGCCGGGAAGAACGCTCGACGGTGCGGCGCAATTCTAGCCGGGCCGCCCGCAGCGAGTCTGAGACGGACAATGACGCCGTAAGCCCCAAGCGCAAGGCGAACCGTGGCCGGCAAGTTGCCAGCCTTGGACGCGACACCGACTTCTCAGCACCAAAGCCTAGTCGCAGCCTCTCAGGCGGCGGCAATGTCCGGTGGGTGGCAAATTCCGGCTGTCTTAACGGATCACTGCGCAGCGCAATCGCTTCGGTAGCGGCAAATTATGGCGGCGTCACCGTCAACTCGACGTGCAGAAATGCTGGTCACAACGCGCGCGTCGGCGGCGCGCCCAAGTCGTACCACCTGTCGGGCGATGCGGTAGACTTCCGCGTCAGCGGCAACATCTCGGGCGCCGCGTCCTATCTCGCGGGGCTCGGCGGTGGCTACAAGCACTATGGCGGCGGTCTGTTCCACGTCGACACCGGTCCACGCCGTCCGTTCTGAAATCAATAGTCCGGTCTTCGGTTCGCGCTGCCGGCCGGATCTTTCCACTGCCGAAGGCTTAGAGGCGGGCCGGCGTTGACGTCGTCTCCAGGCTTCCGTTTCTCGAGATCGACGGTGGTTCGAGCGGCGTGGGCGCTGGCGGAGCTGGGTCCTGCGAACGGATCGAGGGTCTGGCCCACGGGCCGGATATTTCGATTGATCGCGGTTGGGCCGTGCGCGATGGCGGAACCGGCAGGTCTTCTGTTGGACCGCGTTTGACCTGCAAGTTTAGGCTTGCTGCCAAAACATCTATGGTTCCATCCATGCGCGTTACGACGTCGCCCGACTTCGCTTGCACGTCCTCACCAATCAGTCTGCCAGCCTTGACTAGGAAGCTGGCATCCAACTCGTCGAAGGCCATGGGATTGCGGCCATAAGTTCCCCATCCAATCAACGCGCGTTTTTGCACACCTGATACCAATCCCGCGAGGTCAAGCCCCAATTTCCCGCCGTTGCGCAGCGCGAAGTTCAAACGGCCGCTGGAGGATTTGAGGAACTCCTCTACATCGACGCCGGTAGATGTTAAGTCGGCCGTTAGTGTCGCCCGCCCGGATAGCACCGCGTGACCGAATAGGCCGAGTGTGGCCCTTGATGCGTCGACATCCTCGATCTTTCCACGAACAGCGAATTTAGGCACCGGCCCGCTCATGTCGGCAATAACCTGACCGCCGGCCCGGCCTCCGTC
>JANOOW010000024.1:0-13360 GCA_031421555.1 Hyphomicrobiaceae bacterium
GTGTCATCGGCGGCAGCGGCTCATTCATGATTCCGATCCGCGAAAAGGCGGAGTTTGCTTCAGCAACGCGGCAGAAACTATTGCTGGAAATTTCTCGACTCGAGCCACCGCCCTCGATCACGCGCGTGCAAGATCCACCGAAAATGGATTGCATGGTCGGTGAGCAGCTGTGGCGGCAATACTTCGACGATCGCTTTCGCGAATAGCCGCGCTTTCGCCTTCATGTTGCCCCGCCATGAACGCCGCCGGCTCTGCAATGCGCCGCAAACAACCGGCAATGTGCTCACGCCGGGTGCCTGGTTAATGCGCCCTTAACCAATATGGCCGCATCATTTCATCATGTGGGTGTTCAGTCGCGTTCGTGCCGGTGTTGTCGTTGGTGCAGCAGCTCTCCTTGCCTGGGGATGCAGCTCGCAGCCGAACTTTGTCGCCAAGCATGAACCCTGGCGCGCCGACGAGGAACAGGCCTGCCTGACCTCCGGTGCGATCCGCGAATCCTCTTTTCTGCAAAGCCGGTCGGCCCTCGGCGGGCCAAGCGTCTGCGGCGCCCAGCGACCGTTCGAAATGATGGCGGCAGCTAATGGCCGGGTGACGATGAAGCCGCCGGCGATGCTGCGGTGTCCAATGGTGCCAGCGGTCGAGCGCTGGGTGCAAGGTGTTGTCGAGCCCGCCGCGCGCACCCATCTCGGATCGCCAATCGTCGAAGTGAAAGTTGCTGGATCCTATTCCTGCCGGCCGATGAACCATGTGTCCGGCGGCAGACTGTCCGAGCATGGCCATGCCAATGCATTGGACGTTTCGCAATTCATCTTGGCCGACGGCCGCACCATCAGCGTCAAGAGCGGATGGAATGGCGACGTGCGTGAACGCGGCTTCTTGCGCGCTGTCCATCGTGGCGCCTGCGCCGAGTTCACGACCGTGCTCGGCCCCGAAGCCAATGCGATGCACCATGATCACTTTCATATGGACCTGGCCCGGCACGGGCGTGATGGCTTCAACCGGATCTGCGAGTAGCCATCCATTCCGTCGCAGCCCGTACGCGCAAACGGCGGTTTCAAAGCCCGGCGATCCCGACTACACCGCCGGTGACGCTTGTTGGCTGGCGGACATGATTGATACAATCAAAAAATATGACGTCCTGATCGCCGGTGGAGGCAATGCCGCGCTGTGTGCGGCGATCGCGGCGCGCCGGGCCGGCGCTTCGGTGCTTGTGCTGGAGGCCGCACCGAAGTTTTATCGGGGCGGCAACACGCGCCACACACGCAATATGCGCTGCGCCCACGACAGCGCAACCGAAACGCTCTCAGGCCCTTATTCCGAGACCGAATTCCTCGACGATCTCATGCTCGTCACGGGGGGCGAAACCGACGAGGAATTAGCCCGTCTGATGATCGCCGAATCCAAGGCGATGCTGCCCTGGATCACCGGGCAAGGCGTGCGGTTCCAACCTTCACTCGGCGGCACCTTGAGCCTCGGCCGCACCAACTCGTTTTTCCTCGGTGGTGGCCGGGCGATGCTGAACGCACTTTATCTCACGGCGGAAAACCTCGGCGTCGAGATCCGGTACGACGCCGAGGTGACAGCCCTGGACATCAAAGACGGCATGTTCCTGTCGGCGAAGGTGGGCCAGGGTAAAACGGCCACCGATATCCGGGCAGGCACGTTCGTCGCAGCAAGCGGCGGCTTCGAGGCCAACATCGATTGGCTGAAAGAAAGCTGGGGCGCGGCTGCCGACAACTTCCTGATCCGCGGCACGCCCTACAATCGCGGCACGATCTTGCGCATGCTGCTCGATGCAGGTGTGAAGCCGATCGGTGATGCCACCCAGTGCCACGCCGTCGCCATCGATGCGCGCGCGCCGAAGTTCGATGGCGGCATCATCACGCGGCTCGATTGCGTCGTGTTCGGTATCGTCGTCAACAAAGACGCGCAACGCTTTTACGACGAGGGTGAGGACGTCTGGCCGAAGCGCTACGCCATTTGGGGACGGCTCGTGGCAGCGCAGCCTGATCAAATCGCCTACATCATCTTTGACCAGCCTTCGTTACGCATGTTCATGCCGTCGCTTTATCCGCCGATAAAGGCTGACACGATCGCTGGACTGGCGAGCCAACTAGGGCTTAACGAGTTGGCATTGGAAAAGACGATCACTGATTTCAACGTCGCAGTCCGTCCCGGAACGTTCGATCACACGGTCCTCGACGATTGCCGCACCGAAGGTCTGACTCCGCCGAAAACGCATTGGGCGCGGCGCATCGAAACCGCGCCATTTTACGCTTATCCGGTTCGGCCCGGCATAACGTTCACGTATTTGGGCACGCGCGTGAACCGTCAGTCGCGTATCTTGATGAAAGACGGACGGCCGTCAGCCAACATGTTTGCGGCAGGCGAGATCATGGCGGGCAATGTCCTCGGGCGCGGTTATGCGGCTGGTATAGGCATGACGATCGGCAGCGTGTTCGGCCGCATCGCGGGAACGGAAGCAGCAAAACATGCACGCAACTGAAGCGCTGAACGAAGCCGAGCGCTTGATGACGGTCTGCAACTCGTGCCGCTATTGCGAAGGGCTGTGCGCCGTGTTTCCCGCGATGGAAATGCGCACGACCTTCAGTAGCGGCGATCTGAACTATCTCGCCAACCTATGCCATTCGTGCGGCGCCTGCTTTCACGATTGCCAGTTCGCGCCGCCGCACGAGTATCTGGTCAACGTGCCGAAGACGCTCAGTATCGTGCGGGCGCAGTCGTACCGCAGCTACGCGTGGCCGCGAGCCCTGGCGCCGATGTTCGATCGCAACGGCCTGGCGATCAGCTTGGCGATGGCGGCCAGTGTCGCGATTTTCATCGCGGGCTTCGTCGCGTGGCACGATCCGCGGGTGCTATTCGCCACCCACGCCGGGCCCGGTGCGTTCTACAAATTGATGCCGCACAACACGATGGTGGCGCTGTTCGGGGCGGCGTTTGCCTATGCCATTTTCGCGATGGCGATGGGCATGCGTGCGTTCTGGCGCGACACCGGCGAGCCTGCAGCGACATTGCGTGAGCCGCAATCGCTCTGGCAGGGCACGAAGGATGCAGGGTCGCTGCGCTATCTGGATGGGGGTGGTGCCGGCTGCATGAACGATGACGAACGCCCGACCGATCGCCGGCGGCTGTATCATCATCTGACGTTCTACGGCTTCATGCTTTGCTTCGCTTCGACGTCAACGGCGACGCTTTACCACTACCTGTTGAAGCTCGAAGCGCCTTATCCGTGGTGGGATCTTCCGGTTGTGCTAGGCACGGTCGGGGGTATCGGCCTGCTGATCGGACCCGCCGGACTGCTCCGCGCCAAATGGACCCGCGATCCCGAAGTCGTCGACGAGCCCCGGTTGGGAATGGACACGGCATTCATCGTTTCGCTGTTTCTTACTGGGGCGACCGGTCTCGCGCTTCTTGTGTTCAGGAGCACGCCGGCGATGGGCGTGCTGCTTGCCATCCACCTCGGCGTGATCTTCGCGTTTTTCCTGACGATGCCCTACAGCAAATTCGTGCACGGTCTATACCGCTACCTTGCGCTTGTCAGGTACGCGCGCGAAAAGCGCTCGCTCGCGCACGCCTGAGCCTAGGCACCCTCCGCGACCGGCGCGCCTTTCTCATCGATGAAGGAAATGCGCACCATGTTGGTCGCGCCTGGCGATCCAAGCGGCACGCCAGCCGTAATAAGAATACCCTCGCGCGCTTTGGCGAACTCCTCTTCGAAGGCGATGCGGCACGCCTTGCGAACCATATCCGCAAGATTTTCCGGATCGCTGGTCAACACGCAGTGCGTGCCCCATACCAGTGACAGCCGGCGGCCGGTGGCAAGAACCGGCGTGAGACCGATGACGGGCAAGTTCGGCCGTTCGCGGGCGACGCGCAGGGCGGTCGATCCGGTCGCGGTGTAGCAGATGATCGCCGACAATTTCAGCGTGTCCGCGATGGCGTGGGCGGCTGCGGCGATTGCGTCGGCGCCGGTCGCTTGCGGGATCGTTTGCGTGGTGTGCACGATGGCGTCGTAGCTCGGGTCTTTCTCGACCTCGATGGCGATCCGGTTCATCATCTGGATGGCTTCGATCGGGAATTGCCCGACGGAGCTTTCCGCCGACAGCATGATGGCATCGGCACCATCAAAGACGGCGGTCGCGACGTCGGATACTTCGGCGCGCGTCGGCACCGGCGACGAGATCATGCTCTCCAGCATCTGGGTCGCGATAACGACCGGCTTGCCGGCCGCGCGCGACTTGCGTGTGATTTCCTTTTGCAGGCCAGGCACGCGCTCGACGGGCATTTCCACGCCCAGATCGCCGCGCGCGACCATCACGCCGTCCACTGCGGCGATGATGTTGTCGAGATCGGTAATGGCCGACGGCTTCTCGATCTTGGCCATGATGGCGGCACCCTGGCCGATCAACTGACGGCCGAGATGAATGTCTTCCGCCCGTTGCACGAACGACAGCGCGATCCAGTCGACGCCAAGGCGCAGCGCGTAGTCGAGATCGGCGCGGTCCTTTTCGGTGATGGGCGAGATCGGCAGCAGCGTATCCGGCATGGCGATGCCCTTTCGGCTCGCCAATGCACCGCCAACGATAACCTCCGCCGTGATCCGCGAAGCTGAGTTTTCGACGACGCGCATGCGCAACTTGCCATCATCGAGCAGCAGCGTGTGGCCAGGCTCGATGGCTTCGAAAATCTGCGGATGCGGCAGGAAGATCCGGTCCGGACTGCCAGCCGCTTCTTCGCGGTCGAAGTGGAATAATGCGCCTTCAGTGACGAAGGCCCGTCCGGCGCCCATCTCGCCGACGCGAAATTTCGGTCCTTGCAGGTCGCACAGGATACCGATCGGGCGCTTGAACTTCACTTCGGCGTTGCGCACGGTCGCATGCAGCTTACGCGCCACCTCGTGCGAAGCGTGGCTCATGTTGATGCGAAATACGTCGACACCGGCCTCGAACAGTTTCTCGAGCATATCCGGCTCGGACGACGCGGGCCCGAGTGTTGCGACGATCTTGACCCGCCTGTTACGTCTCATTTCGGCTTTGCTCCCGCATCTTCAGGGTCCGTCAGGCGGACTGTCCAGTCCTTTGCCTCGCCCGTGTCCACTTCGAAAAATCCTGAGCGCTTATACCCACGTTTGGGACAATCCTTAACATCCCTGATAACGAAAGTGCGCTCCGAAGTGCACATAAAGTTGGTGCCGCCCCACTCACCGGAACGGTCGTAGTCGACGGCGTGCACGTAGACGTAGCGGCTGGGCATGACCTTGAGCAGCGTTTCGCAGCTTTGAGACGGGATGTTCCACCAGCCCTCGGTAGCCCAGCCCTTGGCATCTTGATATCCGATTGAGACACCTAGACGGCTCGACGTGGCATTGCACAGCTTGAAATCGGCCCATGCGGGGACGCTGACCAGTACCGGCATGACGGCCGCCAGCGCACACGAGGCGATGCGGCAGCGGAGCGGCGTCCGTCTTGATCGAATATCCGTCGGCACGATTTTCTGGATCTCTTCTTGTCTTCGGCGGATATGTCGATGGATTCAGGCGGCACTTGGATCAACAAGGATGATCCGGAAGTCATTCACATTCGTCTGCGTTGGCCCGACGCGAACCAGATCGTCGATGGCTCCGAAAAATCCCGAGGAATCGTTGTTGGCGAGGAACGTGGCTGGATTGAGGTTCTGGCTCAACGCTCTGTGGATGGTGTCCTGGAGAACGAATGCGCCGGCTGGATCGTCTGCCTTGCCGCTGCCGCCGTCGATACCGTCCGTGTCGGCCGCAAGGGCACATATGCCAGCGGCACTATCGAGGCCGATGGCGAGGGCCAAAGCATATTCTTGGTTCGGCCCGCCCCGTCCGTTGCCACTGATGGTCACGGTAAATTCACCGCCGGAGAGGATCGCGGCGCGCCGGCCGCGTTGCTTGGCGTCGAGTGCAAGTGCCGCGTGCTTGGCACCGGCCTCACGTGCCTCGCCTTCGAGGCTGTCGCCCAGAAAGTCGATTTCGTAACCGAGTGCGCGGGCTTGGCTTGCGGCGGCCTCGAGCGACGCTCCCGGCGCGGCAATGATCTTGAAATCCGAGTAAGCCAAGCGCGGGTCATCCGGCTTGATCGTTTCGTTGGCGGGATCGGCGAGGGCAGCCGCAATCTCAGCCGGCGGTGTAATGCCCCATCGCTCAAGCACGGCGCGGGCATCGGCGAGCGTTGTCGGATCTGCAACCGTTGGACCCGATCCAATGCTCGTCGGCTCGTCACCGGGAACATCCGAAATCGCGAGTGTCAGCAATCGCGCAGGGTAGGCTGACGCGGCAAGCTTACCGCCTTTGATCTGCGACAGATGCTTGCGCACGATGTTCATTTCGCCGATCGGCGCGCCTGCGCGCAGCAACTGCTTTGTCAGTGCCTGCTTGGCTGCAAAGGTCACGCCTTCGACCGGTTGACACCACAACGCCGATGCTCCGCCGGAAAGCAAAACCAGCACGAGATCCTTCGCGCTCGCCCCTTTTGCTGCAGCGATGGCGCGAGCAGCGCCGTCGACACTATTTAGGTCGGGCACCGGATGGGCTGCTTCGACAATCTCGATCTGCGACGTCGGCAGCTTGAATCCATGCCGCGTCGTAACAAAGCCGCCAAACCCATTGATGCTGGCTCGTGCCGCGTAGTACGCTTCCGCTGTCACAGCCATGGCAGCGTTGGCTTTGCCAGCGCCGATCACGATAATGCGGCCATCGTCAGGGCAGTCGGGCAGGTGTGTTGGCAGGCAGACCCCGGGGTGTGCGGTCGCAACTGCGGTGCGGTAGAGGGCCAGCAGCCTGTCCTTCATCGGGGCGTTGTCCATCGTTTCCGCAGCTCGCCAAATGTGATTTGTTATGTGCCGTGCCATCTGCTGGACATGGGTCGTTCACGTCAAGGTGGTCAACGGCTGGCGGGCGCGATATTCTGGCCTTGCCGTTTCACAGCGCGTGCTCAGCAGGCCTCGAAGTCACACTATGTTCAAGGATGGTATGTCCAAACCTCAAATCGTCCCGGACACGACTGCCAGCTACTCGGTGATCGGTGGCGCGGCGGACGCTGGCCTCGTCATATTGTGCGACCATGCCCGCAATGCGTTTCCCCCTGGTTACGGCACGTTGGGATTGCCTGAGGCACAGCTGCAGCGTCACATCGCCTACGATATCGGGGCGGAAGCGCTGACGAGACATCTGGCGGCGGCACTCGGCGTGCCAGCAGTGATGACGCATTACTCGCGTCTCTTGATCGATCCCAACCGCGGCGCAGACGACCCGACGCTGATCATGCGCCTTTCGGACGGCGCGATCGTGCCCGGTAATCGTCACGTGGATGCAGCCGAACGCGAACTTCGGCTGAATTTGTTCTACCGGCCGTATCATGAAGCGATTGATCGCGTGCTCGACACGTGTATCGCCACCGGCGTCGCGCCGGCCGTCCTGTCGATTCACAGTTTCACGGAAAGCTGGAAATCAGTGCCGCGCCCATGGCATGCAAGCGTCCTGTGGGATCGGGACCCGCGCCTTGCGACACCGCTGCTCGAAGCGTTGTACGCCGAGGGCGACTTGATCGTTGGCGATAACCAGCCCTATCACGGTGGCTTGGAAGGCGACACGATGTGGCAGCACGCGACGCAGCGGGATTTGGCGCACGCTTTGATCGAAGTTCGCCAGGATCTGATACGAACCCAAAAGGATCAGGCGGCGTGGGGCGAACGCCTCACGCGCTTGATGCGGCACCTACTGGATCGGCCGGATCTGCAGCTGGCATTCCAGCGCGGCCGATCCCATGTCGAGTGATGCAATATATAATCAGGAGTACACTATGTCAGCCGATGACGCGCAACGTCGCCTCGAGTTCGAAGCTGCCGCCTACCGCCGTCTGGTCGAACACCTGCGAAAACGCAGCGATGTGCAAAACATCGACCTGATGAACCTCGCTGGCTTTTGCCGCAACTGCTTGTCGAATTGGTACCAGGAAGCGGCCAATGCCGCAGGCGCGCCGCTCACCAAGGAGCAAGCGCGCGAAGAAGTGTACGGCATGCCGTTTAAGGAGTGGCAGGCCAAATATCAACAAGAGGCGACGGCAGAGCAGAAAGCTGCTTTCGCAAATCGGGAGCCGCATAAGCACTAAGCACATTGCAAATCTGCTAAGCGACGAACTTACCGCACACCCAGCTTGAGGAGCCGTTCGGCAGCCTGCGGCGATCCGAGCTGCCGTGCCTTCTCGTACCACTTTTGCGCGGCGGCGCGGTCGGGATCTACACCGCCGACGACTTTCAGACGGGAGAGCTCGACCGGGTCGTAGGTTCCGGCAAGTGCTAGCGCCCCTTGGGCCCAACCGATGTCGGCAGCCCGTTGATAAAACAGGCGTGCCATGGTGATGTTACCCGCGGCTAAGCTCTCGTCGCCGCGCTGGACATGCTTTACCGCGCGGTCCTTGTCGTCGTTCTTCAGCTCTGGGGCGGTCGGAGCGCTGACTGCGGGCGACGGAACCGCTTGCCGTTCTGGCGCGAGTTTCAGTGGCGGCGAGGCAAGCGGAGAGGGCTGCGGCACCGGCAGTGCTGGCGCACCCAACGAGGCGGAGTTGACTGGCGCTCGAGGCGGCCTGGGAACGGAGGCTGCCGGCATCACCGCAAGCGTCACCTCGGTTTCGCGCACCACGGCACCGTCGACCAGGACCAATGCAACGAGAACCGGGAACTTGCCCTCCGATCCCGCTGCCACCGTCACCATCAGATTTGCGAGACCCGTTAAAGGCACCGCCCATGTGCCAGCCTTTATCGCGTGGCCTTCGCTAAGAACCGCGGCCGCCGGCAACCCCCTGATCCGCACGAATGCCTGCTTGGGAAGCTGGGCGCTGTCGCTCAGCTGAATCGGAAAGGCGGTTTCGACAGAAGGCTCGACCAGGAGTATGGGCTGCGAACTGATCTGGACAGACTGGGTCTGGCTCCACGCAGCAGGAGTCCCCGGCGGCATGGCCAAAATCAGCGCCGCCACGATGGCGAACGTACCGATCTTTGGCCGCAGCGCCACCGGCGCCGCCTTCAATTTTAATTCTTTGAACTGCCGCATGCCCGTTTCCCCCGGGTTTGTCTTATTCAGTGCCCGGATCAGCTAGACACTTCTACTGTTTTTTCTCGCGCTTGGCCCAATCGAGAAACCGCCGGAAGAGCCGCTCTTGCTCCTCCTTGTTGTTCGGTGCAGCTTGCGCTGCCTGCGCGCGAGCGAGATTGACGTCGATTGCCGAGGCTGCAACTGCGCCCGTATTTCCATTCGCAGAAGCCTTGGCCGCCTCAGGCGCGGTCGACGATGTCGTCTGATTCAGCAACTCTTCCGCGACCCAGTACCGGTTCCAACCTGGAACCTTCGCGGCCAGATTGATCTCCTTCCACTTCGGATGATACGGCGGTTGCTTCAGGCGCTCGAAGCGGGAGAAGTAGTATTGAATGAACCGCTCCACCCGGCGGAAGCGATCATGCTCCCTGGGCCAGTTGTAGACGGCAAGCACCACCGGGATGCCGAGTGTTTCGACCTTCTCGCCCGGATCGAAGAGGTTGGGATAATCCTCGTGACCTAGCGTGGAAGGCACGTAGTAATCCGAGAACTTGTCGGTGTACTCGACGGGCAGGAAATGGAAACCGGGTTCCCGTTTCAACTTGCCAAACAGATCGTTGGGCTTGCCGACCGTATGAAGAATCGCCGCGATCTCGCCCGTCTTCATCTTTTCGAGAGCGATTGCGTTGTTGATGAATACGGGCTCGACCGTGATGCCGAGGCGCTCAAACAGGATGGGGCCTGTCACCGTCGGGCCGGCGCCCTTGGTGTGGAAGCCTACCTTCTTGCCGTTGAGGTCCTGCAATGTCTTGATTTCGGGGCGCGCATAAACGTGCAACTCGCCGATATACATTTGCGAAATGTAGTTCACGCGCCGGTCGACATTCAGGGCTTTGCCGGTTTTCTTGTACTCGTCGAATACGTCGGCGTGGGTGATCGAAACGTCGATCCCCTTCAAGTAGAGAAGATCGCCGACATTTTCGGCGGCGCCGAATGTGACGACAGGCAACACACGCAGATTGTCGCCATCATCGAGAGCCTTGGCGAGTTCTGCCGCAAAACGGATGAAGGTACCTTCAAGCAGGCCGCCCGCCAGTCCAATGGTCCAGTTGTTGACGCGCGTGACAGCTCCGACTTCGCCAGCTGCAGCCGCTGTTGGAGCGCCCCGAACCCGGCCAACTCTCTCGCCGCTCTGAGCGACGACCAGCGACCCGTCGCCGCTTTGGGCGCGCGCCGGAATTGCCGGCGCCATCAAGGCAATCATTGCCACGGCAAAGTAACGATATGTACGCATACAGCTCCCCAATCCTCAACTGCCACTGACGTTGCGGCGTGCCTCACTTCGAGTGAATTGGCGGGAGTTAAAAGCGCACGTTTATTTAGTGAGCATGCAGTATAACAAATAGTCTTGTTGCCGAAAGAACTACTTAAGCCCAACCAAAACTCAATTTGGACGACATTCGACAACAAAAGTGGAGAGATTGTGGTCGCGTGTGTGTTAGCCGGAATGCAGGGCCGAATGCCGATCATGCGAGGTCAAGCGCGCTCACAGCGTCGCCCGCCAGGTTGTATTCCAGAAGCTGTTCGCTGCGTATCGTCTTCGCCGTGTTGCCGCGAACCGATTGCAAAAGGCGCCTCGTGCACGCCGCCGTCTCGCGAGCGATCTCGTGCGCATGTTCGACTGTCACGGCTTGAAACCGGACACATTCACCGGGCCGGCGTTGCAGCAACAGGCGTACGTCGGGAGTTATGATTGTTGCGATCTTGGGATAACCGCCCATCGTCTGGCGATCCGTCAGCATGATGATCGGCTGTCCTGATCCTGGGATCTGGATCGATCCATTGGCAATGCCATCGGATACGATGTTGAACCCGGCGACGTGATCGATATGTGGTCCGCAAAGGCGGCAGCCCATGCGATCGACCTCGGACGTGACGGCATAGTCCGAGCTAAAGAACGTCTCGAGCGCGGCGTGCGATACGTGGTTGTGTTGTGGGCCCAGCACAGCCCGCAGCGGGGACGACACTGCCAACGGTACGGGATCGGCGCGAACCTCTGATCTAGCAGCCGCCACCGCTTGCACCAGTGGCAAGATGTTACCGGCACAAAGGTATGCGCCGGTTAATCCGCCGATGCCTGCCCGCGCATAAAGAGATCTGCTTCCGAGTTCCGGTTCGATGTCGAAACCGCCTTCCACTGCAAGCATCGCGTAGACACCAGTTCGCGCGGAGCCGATCTCCAAGGTGCTGCCGGGTTGGAGCACGAAAGACGTGTGATCGGGAATCGAGGCGCCATCGACAGTCAACGGCATGCGCGCGCCAGCGAGCGCTAGCCGTATCGCGCCCCCGGCCGCTTCGAACGTGCCACCGCCGATCACCAGTTCGATGCATGCGGTGTCAAGGGGATTGCCAACGAGTGCGTTCGCCACCGCATGCGCGAGTGGGTCTGCCGCGCCAGCAGCCGGGATGCCGAAGCGAAGCCATCCCGTCCGTCCGCGATCCTGGATCGAGGTCAACGGACCACAGCGTTGGACGGCAAGCTTGGTCACGTGAGCGGTCTTGCGACGAGCGCACCGCGCGCTGCCAGTGCACTGAGTGTTATATGTTCTGCACCGGTAATCGCCTCGAAGACGACCTCGTCTCCAGGCTTCATGAAGATGGCTGGATCGCGGTGCGGCATGAAGGCGCGAACCGGCGTCGCGCCGATAACGTGCCAGCCACTTGGGCCTGCGATCGATCCAATCGCCGTCTGTACGCCGCCGATCACGATCGACCCGGCCGGCACGGTAACCCTTGGGACGGGACGGCGCGGCGTTGCAAGACAAGCGTCTAGTCCTCCAAGGTACGTGAAACCAGGCAGAAAGCCGACCATGAACACCCGGTACCTGGCGCTCGTGTGCCTTCTCACGATCTCGCTCACCGTCGTGGCGTGGTGACCGGCAACCTCGTCCAGATCAAACCCGTGAGCGTTGCCATAGGCGACCGGGATCACCCATCCTTTACCCGTGCCGGTCATGTCCGGCGCGATCTCGCATAGTGCGAGGATACTGTGCTTGAGGATCGCGAAGGTGGTGACGAGAGGGTCATAGCAGACCAGCAAGGATCGGTAGGCTGGGGCCGACTCGATCACGCCCGTCAGGCCCGCGTCAGTGAGCGCCGCATCGAGGCCCAGGACGCGCGCATTCACGGCCGTACTTATCGTCTGCGAAAACTCGACGGTCAAAGCCGCGTCGCCGCAGGGGAGAATGGCGGGCGGCACAGACGTGTACACGGATGGGGTTGGCCCGCCGGCTGCATCGCACGCTTGGCTCCGCCGGCCGCAATCAACGCGCAAGCATCAGCCCTCCCATCAGGAACAAGGTAAGAAGGCTCAAGCGGCGGAAGGCGTCGATAGGAAGTTTCTTGCGGGCTGCCTCACCGAGGGCAACGCCGAAGAGCGCGGGCGCTGCAGCCAGCATGGACAATCCCAACAGCGGAAGCGTCATGATGCCAGCTGCGAGTAGACCCACTCCAAGGATGGCGGAGCCGATCAGGACCGCGATGTTGATCGCCTGCAGTGTGCGGCTGGAGTCGAGATCGAGCGCCATGATGTAGGGAAATAGAGGCATCACTTGTGCTCCGGTCAACCCGGTCATCACGCCATTGAAGAAGCCGGCCGGGACCTGCAGTACCGCCCGGTAACGATGGGGAAGCGACAGGCGTGGCTTGAACAGCGCGAGTGCCACATAGGCCATGATCGTCACCCCGAGCAGGTGCAGGGCGGAGGCGGCGCTCACGAGTGCAAGAAGGTGGATGCCCACGACGATGCCGGGCAACATGGCGACGTAGAGCAGCTTGAAGCGCCCCAACGTCTCGCGCAGATGGCCGGTCGAGAGGGCAAGGCTGACGTTGGTTGCCATAGCCGGAAAGATGACCAGCGCCATCGCGGTCTTGAGGCCGATCGCCAGGGTTAAGAACGGCAAGGCGCAAGAGGCATAGCCAAGGCCAGTGGCGCCCTTGACGACGCCAGCGAGGAACAGCCCGGCTGCGGCAAGCATGAAGGCGGACTGTTCAAGCGTTGCAAAAGGCATCGTTCAGTGTGCTCGTTATTTCCTGTGATCAGGTCTGTATGAGCAAAGAAGCAAGCGCGTTGCGCAAGGCCGAATACGGTCAGCGTACATATAAATGATGTCTGTTGCCCGCTCCCGAACGGAGCTGCAAATCGGAAAATCATCAGAAGAAGGAACAAATATTGGTGGACGGCGTTATCGCCGCGTCAAACTAGATATCAGTGGAGCCTGAAAT
>JANOOW010000025.1:0-2394 GCA_031421555.1 Hyphomicrobiaceae bacterium
CCTCCATCTGGTTGGCGCTGGCATCACCTGGAATTTTGCCCGGCTCCTTCAGCGAGATGTTGACGATGGCATGGCCCGGCACGCGATGCGGCAGCACGTTCAAGCGCACCCAACGGTCGAAGCTTTCATCGGACCGGCGGCGTGCATCGACGACGGCGTTCCTGCCTGGCGCAGGCTTCAACGGCAGCGGCGCGAAGTAGGCTGCGATCCGCTTGGCCTCGACCCCGGGCAGGTCGATCGAGGGCTTGTCGAGCTTGGCCCATTCGGCTTCGACCTGCGCGCGGAATTCCCCGATGCCGAGCGCGTTGACGAGAATCTTGATGCGCGCCTTGTAGATGTTGTCGCGGCGGCCATGCAGGTTATAGACCCGCATTACCGCTTCCAGATAGGACAACAACTGGTCGCGGCCGATGAAATCGGCGATCGGCACTGCGACGTGGGGCGTGCGTCCCTGACCGCCGCCAACGAACACGCGGAAGCCGGTTTTGCCACCCGGACCTTTGACGATCTTCAGGCCGATGTCGTGGAACAGGATGGCCGCGCGATCTTCGGCAGCCCCGGTGATCGCGATCTTGAACTTGCGCGGCAGATAGGTGAACTCCGGATGGATCGTCGACCACTGGCGCAACACTTCGGCCCAAACGCGGGGATCCTCGATCTCGTCGATTGCAACGCCCGCGTACGGATCAGCCGTGACGTTGCGGATGCAGTTGCCGCTGGTTTGGATGGCGTGCATCTCGACCGCGGCGAGCGCGTCGAGAATATCCGGCGCGTCCTCGAGCTTGATCCAATTGAATTGGATGTTCTGGCGCGTGGTGAAGTGGCCGAAGCCGCGGTCCCACTTCCGGGCGATGAAGGCGAGCTTCCGCATCTGCACTGCCGACAGAACGCCGTAGGGAATGGCGATCCGCAGCATGTAGGCGTGCAACTGTAAATAAAGCCCGTTGTGCAGGCGCAGCGGCTTGAACTGTTCTTCGGTCAGCTCGCCCGACAAGCGGCGCTCGACCTGGTTGCGAAACTGCCAGGAGCGCTCGGCAACAAAACGATGATCGAATTCATCATAACGATACATGAAGTGGTCCCCTCAAACGGTAGGTGCGTGGGCGGCGCGAATGCGCTCGCGCACCGAAACAGGTTCGATCGTCCCATCGGTCACGCGCACGTCCATGGCATAAACCGCCGTGACCTCGGTACGCACGACCGCAGCGTTAGCCTCGATCTCGAGGGCCTGGAGCGCTTCTTTGGTGGCTGCGACTTCGGCTTCGGCCAGGGCCGTAACCCACCGTTCGCCTGGTCCCAAATAGACGACGGCGCCGGAGCGCAAGTTGTTCGCGGTAACGACGCTAGGCATAAGCCAGCTCCTTCGATTGTGTGATTGCCGGCACCGCCTCGATGCGCGCGATGTGCCCGGCAGCCGGAAGGCTCGCCACTTCGCCGATCAGGAGGAACGTCGGCCCCGACAGGCCCAGGCGCGTTGGATCCAACGCCAGCTGATCGAGCGTTGCCGCAACGCGCCGCTCGTTCGGTTGCGAGGCGCGTTCGACCGCAATCAACGGTGTCGCTGGCGACCAGCCCGAGGCGAGCAGCTTTGTGGCCAGCTCGCCGGCGGTCGCGAGCCCCATGTAAACGGCGAGCGTCGCACGGCCGTTCGCCATCGCGGCGAAATCCACCTGATCGAATTCCGGCGCGCCATCGCCTGCCGCGTGGCCGGAGATGAACGTCACCGATCGTGAGATATCGCGATGGGTCAGCGGGATTTGCAGCGATGCGGCGGCGGCAGTCGCCGCGGTGATGCCAGGCACCACCTCGACCGCGATGCCCGATGCACGTAGGATATCGATCTCCTCGCCGCCGCGGCCAAACACGAATGGATCGCCACCCTTCACGCGAACGACGGTCTTGCCCGCGCGGGCGTGCAGCACGATCAGTGCGTTGATCTCGGCTTGCGTCTTCGAGTGCCGGCCGCGTGCCTTTGCCACTGGGATGACTTCGGCTTCACGGCGCGCATATTCGAGCACGCCAGCACTGACGTGGCCATCGTGCAAGATGACGTCGGCGCTCTTTAGCGCGCGGACGGCTTTCAGGGTGAGCAATTCCGGATCTCCCGGCCCGGCACCGACGAGTATGACGCGGCCGGGTCTGGCGGCCGGTGCAGCAGCGCTGTCGAGAAGAGCTTCGATCCGCGCGCGGCCGTCCGTTTCGTCGCCGGCAAGGATCGCATCGGCGGCCGCGCCAGCGAATATGTCATCCCACAGCGCGCGCCGTGCGGCACCTGCCACGACGCGCTTGGCGACTTCAGGCCGATACTCCCGCGCAATTTCGGCCAGACGGCCGAGGCGGGGATGCAGATCCTGCTCGAACCGCGCACGCATCTGAGTGGCGAGTACCGGTGCC
>JANOOW010000026.1:0-11442 GCA_031421555.1 Hyphomicrobiaceae bacterium
GTCATCCTCTTTATTCCGAGGCGCTGGCCAGCAAGCACCTGCCGGGCCGTGACGGTTGGCCTGAGCAATCTGCATGCGATGTCGGATGGACGTGATAGCGCCGATCCAAGTTCGGATGACGGTTGCCCTGGCCGGTGGGCCCTGCGCCGGAGGTCACGCTCGGCGTCGCGCGGTCCGCCACCCGCACGCCCTCGTCGAGCAACCGGATGCAACACCGAATGATAACGTTTAGTGTTTGTCTACCGATACCATCGCACCACCGGAGGTGTTATTATCCGGTAAGCGCTAATCGTGTATTGCGAATCTTGCAGAACGGATGCCTAAGGCGTGGTGCGTCCCGGAAGCAAAGATCGTCATAAGGCTCCGAATGTCGGCAGCATCCACCACTGGACGTGATCTCGTCACGCGGAAAAGCGTGCTGAGTAAAGAACTGCTCAAACTCCCGCCTTTGCAGTCAATTTTAGTGGTCGATGACAATGACCAGGACGCGATGCATATTGCAGCCTTGATGCATCTTCTGCTGGGACGGAAAATTCAAGTTCATCGGTTCAAACTCGTCGCCACGGCTATATTTGGCATTAAAAAACAGATGCCGGATCTCGTAGTGGTTGACGACTTTATTCCGCCTGTCGACCGGGCGGAGAGTTCGATCAATTCGTTTCGCAGATTTGGCTACGATGGTCCGATAATCGTCGTTAGCGGTATGCTGACGAAGCAACGCCGGCGCGAAATCTCGAGACTGCAACCACTTGCAATGTTGCATAAAGACGAAATCGACAGCTTTTCCGTAACGGAAGTTTTGCTGCGTCTGGTCGAATCTGACTAAACAACCGCGTCAACGATTCAATCTATCGACAGCGCGCAGCGTTGTCCTTTGAAGGCAGGATACTGATGACACGCGATAGCTTTGCTCCCATCGTTGTAGGTGCGGTATTGTGCCTAGCCAGCATGGTAGGCCCCACGCCTGCCAATGCAGAGGCTTTGCTCTTCGATTGGGGCGGCTCTGAGAAGCCGAACGACAGCGGCAAGATGACCGTGCGCTTTGACATGGCCGCCCGGCCAGGCGATGTCATTGTCAGCTTTGGCGACCGAAAAGTTTATTTCATCACGCGTCCAGGCGAGGCTTTGAGCTATCCCATCGCGATCCCGCGCGAGCAGAGCCGCTGGCAGGGAATCACGGCCGTCACACAGAAGCGGCAAAATCCGTCATGGACGCCAACTCCAACCATGCGGGCCGAGAACGCGAAGTTGCCGGCGTGGGTACCAGGTGGGCACCCCATGAATCCGCTCGGGACGCACGCGCTGTATTTGGGCAGCAGTGCGTATCGTATCCATGGCACGGATGCACCGTGGAGTGTCGGATCTGCGGTCTCGAAGGGATGTGTCCGCATGTTCAACAAGGACGTGCAAGATCTTTACCCACGCGTGAAGGTAGGTGCCAAGGTCACTGTCACCTGGCAAACGTTCAAGCCTACCCCCAAGGATGGTGCCGAGCCGTCTGACGCAATCGAAGCTGCCGCAGACAAGAGCCAGCCACCGGCTTCGAATGGTGCCGCTGCTGCGAACGTACAAACGTCGTTGCAGCACGAAGGGATCAAACCCCTGCCGAACGGCGATCGGGGCGTTCGTTCGGTCGCAAAAGAGCCCAAGATCGCCGCCGTCAAAGCTTCAGACCGCAACCGGTCAGAACCTGACAGCCAGCCGGTGGCTGCTCCTGCGCCGCTCGTCGATAGTTCACGGAAAGAGCCAGCCGTAGTCAAGCCCACGGCCACCGTGGTGACGGGTAGTCTGCATCGGAACCGCAACGCGCCACCGGCGGCGACCGAGGCAACCGAGGTCGCAAAGAGCGCCCTCGCAGCAGCTGAACGCGCGGCGGCCGCGGCCGAACGTGCAGCGGCAGCAGCTGAACGCGCGGTAGCAGCTGTCGAGCAGCGCTCTTCGGGAGTACAGATCCTACCTCCGCAACCGCCGTTCTGAGTAGTGGCCGCTAAAGCTTCCGTTGCTCGATACGCAGGGATGTTGCTACCGGGCCGTTGCGTCAAGCTGCACTTTCACGAACAAGCACTTTGAGAATGCGGCGCCAGACGGCAGAGAAATAGCTTTCAGCGGCGCCTTGGATATAGACGGAGCCGCGTTGCCGGGCCTCAGGAACGGCAACGCGCCCGGCGACCGTAAACCCGACTCCATAATGGGATGTGGTTGCTACGGAGCGTTGCCGGGCGTCGGCTTGAACTTCGATCGGTCCCCCGTTCATATTTGTCAGCTCGGCCAACTCGATCCAGGGTGTGCTGCCCGTTGCAATGCGCGTGAGCGTTGCCGAAACGTCCGGCACTCCATGCACGTCCGCCACGAACTTCGCTGCCGCACCTGGAACGATCCGCCATAAGTTCGCTTCCGAAACATAGCCGGTGATCGAAGCCTGCTCAGTACCTCGCACGAGTGCGATCGGCTCCTTCATACCGATCCATCGGCCGGGTTGAAGCACTGGATTCAATTCCGCCAGGATCCCATCCGTTGGCGCTCGAACAACTAGTTCGCCGAGCTCTCGTGCAAGGCCATCAAGCAGCACGATCAGCGCTGTTTTCGACCCTTCGAGCACGAGCTTCTCCTCGCGGTCTTCCTTGTCGGACAATGCGCGATCCAGCCTCAACTGCAAGGCCGACAACCGCGCCAGCGCGAGCCGCTTTTGATTCTCCGTATCTGGCGCCTCGAGCCTCACCAATACGTCGTTGCGTCGTACCTGCGCGCCGGTTCGCACCAGGACTTCACGTATGCGGGCAGCGCGCGGCGCATAGACATGAGACACGCTCTCGGCTTCGAGAAGAGCGGGTATCTTAACTTCGGACGACCAAGGGATGAAGAACAGCAATGCTGCCGCTATCAAGCCTGCTGCGGTCCATCGCGCTCGCGGTGCCGACACGATCTTTCTCCTGAGGCGCCACCAATTCTGCACTTCGGCGACGATTGGTCTGGCAAGAAAATAACCAAGCTCGAACAAGAACAGGAGTATGCCGAGCAGCTTGAAGAAGTACGCGTAGACCGCCAATGCAATGGCTGTGAAAAGCACCACGCGATAAATCCATACGCACCACGCATAGCCGGCGAGAAACCGCGCTTTCGTTCGAGATAGATACTCCGGCGGATCATGACCAAGACCGAAAAGTATTTCGCGTAGACGCCAAGTTCCAAAGGCGAAAGCGCGCTCCTGAAGGTTTTCGATGCCGGCGAGATCAGCTGCGATGTAATATCCATCAAACCGCATAAGCGGATTGAGATTTACAGCGATGCTCATAATCCAGCTCGTCGTTGCCAGAAGAAACACGATCTGCCTGGCCGATCCTTCCGGTAGGAATACCCAAAGGAAAGTGGCCAAACACGCGACGCCGAGTTCCACGGCAATGCCGGCCGCATCGATGCTCAAGCGTTTGGATCGGTCTTGTAGCCGCCACGCGTCAGTCACGTCGGTATAAAGAACAGGCGCCATCATCATGAAGGCGATACCGATGACCGGAACGCGGCAGCCATACCGCCGCGCCGTATGGGCATGACCGAACTCATGCAGCACCTTTACGGCGAAAAGCATGATGCCGAATTGCGTTAAGCCGGCACCGGTCGACAGGAAACGCGCGTCGTGAACAAAAGTCTCCCATTGCCGCGATACCAGAAACAAACCGAGTATGCCAATCAGTAGTATCCCAATTTGAACGGAGCGGCGGAACAAGGGCTCCACCAGTTTCGACGTTGCTTGCAAGATACGCTCGGGCGCAAATAGCGGTATCCGGAAGAATAGATAACTGTGCACCAGAGACATGACCATGCCGTGGCCCGCCAGGCGCATGCCGGGGTCAGTTCTCCAGTCGAAGCCCGCGCCTGCTTCGGTCAAGTTCTGTTGTTGCATAAACCTCAAGAGTTCAGCCAGGGTCGCAGCAGAGAACTGCCGGCCGGTTTGGCTTGCGACTGCCGCGACGAGATCTTCGGCCGTCTCGTGCGCAGGAAGCAACGACATAACGAGGCATGTCGGGCGATCGATTGCGATGTAGCGATGCCGAAGCGGGTCGTAGACACGCCAGGTCGGGCCGCCATCCGCTCCGGACGGTCCATCGATCAAAACCAAGTCTTCGCGAAGCCGGGGCAAAACAGGTGTCGATCGGGCTTCCGGATAACTTCCGGTTGCCTGGATCATAAGCCCGTCCATTGACGCAAGGCGGTCAACGGGCGGCGTAGGACGTAATAGACGATCGGCACACGCGCGCCGTACAGCTGCGCGGTACCGCGCAGGCCAAGGCGAGGCGGGGGCGTGCCGTCTTCAACGAGCTTTGCCGCCGAGCGGAACGCCACCGTGCCCCCTTCGTACGGCTTCGCCTGATAGTCCGATCGAATGTCGACGGCTTCCCGCGGCTGCAGGGGAGACGAGTCTAAAAACAACTTCGCGCGCTTGTCGCCATTCAAGATGATCGCGTCGCTGATAGGCACATCGATGCGAACTTCAACGTTTGCCGGATCGGCAATCTCCATGATGCGTTCGCCTGTCGAGATTGGCCTGCCGATGAGTTCGCGTTTATCACCGAATATCGCCAAACCCGGACGGGTCGCTCTCAAAACAGTCCGGCTCATCATATCGCGAGCAAAATTACGCTCGGCGATCTTTACGGTGAGCTCGGCGCGTGCGAGCGCCATCTCGTGACGGCCGCGCGGGTCGGTGACTGCCATTAGCATTGTTTTCTTCATCCGGGCGTCGGCAACCTGTGCTTCGCGCTCGGCTACCTCCAACCGGTTGCGCAATGCCGTGTCGGCAAATTTCACGAGCACGTCCCCCACCGCGACCGTGCCGCTCGACGCGATAGGAATATCTTCGATCACCCCATCCATCGGGGCCGTCACCAGGGTCTGGTCGTGCGGGACGATCTCCAGAGGCGCAAGCGTCGTCATCGAGACGGGGAATATGGCGATCGCCAACGTGACGGCTGCACCGATCGCCGCTTTCTTGCGGTCGAACACAAGCCGGGGCAGAAACGGCTTCGACGTGGCAAGCCAGTACCATGTCTGCGCGTAGGTCAGGGCAAGCCGTTGGACCAGTGTCGTTTCCGCTGAGGTCCACGGATCATCGCGGGTCAATAAAACGCCGGCGAAAATTTTTCCGTCTTGCGCTCGAAGAGGAAACCACAGCGCCTCGGTGAAGGGGTACCGATCAGTTGTCGAATCGGCCTCGAGCTTCAGCGAAAACTCCCGCAGCGCGGAGAGGCCGGCTCCTGCCGCGAGCCGGCCGAGACAACCTTCGAGCCACTGCACGAAGGGCACATTGCTGTCGACTTCGGCCAATGCCGAAATCGCTGCGATCCTCATTTTTCCTGACGCATCAGGTTTGACTACAAAGGCTTGTTTCGCGCGCGTTATTTTCTTTGTCTCGTTGGCAATCAAGCGGATCAACTCGTCGATCGTCTTGGCTGCCCGCGTGTCCCCCTCGAGGCGCAGCAGCGCTACGATCGGCCCGTCCTCATGCCGTACCGATGGCTGCGCTCCTTTCAACCCTGCACCCTCAGCCGGGATGGGAGCGCTTAGGCGCTTGGCGAGGGAGACATTCATGCGCTACTTCCCCATTGATGGAAATTGCGCCGTCCCGCTCATGCCGGGCAATACTCCCGCGCTGCTTATCGTAAACACCGCTACGACGCGAATTGTCTGACTGATCGGGTCGACCGCCGCTCCGATGCGAGTGACGGAGCCTTCGAAGGCGGCCTGCATCTCATCCACGAAAAAGTTCAGAGAAACGCCGGGCTTCAACCAACGGACCCATTCCGACGGCACGATGAGGTCAACTTCAAGATTGCCGTGGGCCACCAAGCCGATAAATGGCTTGCCCGGTTGTGCAGTCTCATGCTTTTGCAGCGTCAGTTCAAGTACGCGCCCATCGAACGGCGCAACGACCACGCATTGATCGAGCAGAGAGCGCAAAGCATCAGCCTCGGCAGCAGCCTTAGCCAACCGCGCTTCGGAGACTTCCAAATCATTCTTCCCGACGGACTGCACGCGTTGCAGTATCTGGAACTTGTCCAGCGTCAGCTTCATCTCGAGACGCTGCGCTTCAGCGGCAGCCACCGTTGCGCGCTGCTTGCGGCAGTCAAACTCCAGAATCGTATCGCCCGACCGGAAGTACTCGCCCTCACGAAAATGGATAGCCGCGACGCGTGTGGCCAGTTCGGTTGAGATCAACGCTTGTTCGACCGAGCGCACGATCCCGCGAACAGGCGCGAGTTCAGTCTCAACATTCCCGGCTTTGGCGAATGAAAAGGCGCCGAGCATCAGCACCCCGCCGAGACTAGCGCAGTGCCAAACTAATCTTGCGTTGCGCACCGAAGTCTCCCCGCTCGAACCAGAGTGCCTTGATCTGCTGCGATAGTTCGCCGACGCTGATTTCCGGGGACACATCGCTGGCGTACGGATCGAGGCCGACCGACGCGAATACGTTGGCAAAGGCGTTCTGCATGCTGGCGAAAGCGATGTCCCGCTTGGCCTCCGCCACCAGCGTATTCAGCTCCTCGCGGATGAGCGTTTGCTCGCTGATACGATCGGCGGCCGCCTCGTTGCGCATCTGTTTGACCAACCGCGTCTGCACGTCGAGATACTCGCGCGCTGTTTGCAGCTCTCGAACCATGTTGAGATATCGAATTCGGCTCACATGCACTTGCGTCATCACCGCCATCGTGAGCGCCAACGCGCGCGAAGCAAGAAGATCCTCCTGCCCATTGATCACGTTGCGCTTCGCTGGGTATTGAAAGGCGCGAACGAGATTGAATGAGGCTTTAGCACCCCATGTCACCCATTCCTTGTGCGCAAGGTAGGTGTTCGAGTCGTAGCTTGGACCGGCATAGAGCTGAATACCTGGCAGCAATTCCAGGAGAGCGGCGTGCGCTTCACGCTGATTGATGCGCCGTTGATAGGCTATGTCGCGTAATTCGGCTCGATTGAGCAACGCCGCAGCGATCATATCTTCAGAATCGAGCTCGAGCGGCGGTGCCTTGGCATCGATTTCCGCGCTGGACAACGTGAAGTCAGTTCCGGGCCGCAAGTTCATGAGCGCCGCGAGCTGAGTTTTTGCGACGCTCAACTCGTGGTGGAGTTGCTGCGCGGTGCGCTTTATCTCGATAAGTTCGCGTTCGTACGTCAGCGACGTGATTGGTGATGTATCGCCGCCCCTGGAGAGACTCCGGGCGTTGACTTGCGCGGTCTTGACGCGCGCCTCCAGCGTTTTCAGTTTGTGGATCATGCGATCAGAACTCACGGCACGCCAGTACGCGGTCCGGGTATCTTCTATGATGCGATGCATGATCTTGCGCTTTGCCTCTTCGGCAATCAGCACCTTATCGGCCGATTGGCGCGCGCGCACGTAGGACAATCCGAAATCCAGAATGTTCCAGCTGAACGTCATGTCGGAAACATTCGTCGCGCGCTCATGCGACGTCGTGCGCGGCAAGGTTTCGATACCAGTGAAGAGATTGCGTTCGCCTGTCGACAGATCGCTGTTACGAGCAGCATAGCCCGACGATACGACGGCATTCGGCAGCAAGTTGTAATGCGCCAAACGTAGCTCGGTGGTCCGCAACTGCGTCTGCATCATCTCGACTTTATGATCGAGGTTGTATTTGACCGCGCGGGCCAATGCCTCGTGCAGCGTGATTGCGCTCGAAACTTCTTCCTGATTGATCGTTACATTCGCGGCATTGACGGTTGCGATGACCTGCAATTCGCCAAACGAAAGCGGCCCAGGGGTCACCGAACATCCAGCCAAGCTCACGACCAGCGCCGCGGCACACGGCACCACCCACCACTTCGCTGGGGCACGAGCTATGCTTGGCGCATCTTCTGGCATTTTTTGTCCCGCTTAGCGTGTTGTCCAAGCATTGCGAGCCCGAACGATATCGAAAAGAGAATTGCTTATTTGGTGCCCGAATAGACAGCTTCAGCCTTTTTCGCAGGCCGGGATCTAGATGGTTTAGACGTGTCTTTGAGGCTTCGACTGCCCGCTTCCGGCTCTGGATCCGACGGCCAAACCCACTGCCATTGCGATGCTGGAGTTGATGGTTCGAGCGCTTTTCGTGCGACACCACGGCGGCGCGCTTGCCGTGCCTCGGCCCGTGCGCTTTCAGCCTCTTGCTTTAGGCGCTGAGCTTCGGCGCGCCGTTGGCGGGCTTCCGTTTCCTGAATGAGCTTTGCTTCACTATGGACGCGATGGGCTTCGGCCTTCGCAAGTTTGACTTGCTCGGCTTTGTTTCGGGCAGCCTCATCGGCTAGGCGCTGCTGATGCTCTTTGCGCCGGCGTTCTTCTTCGGCTTGCCTACGGCGAACTTCCTGCCGCGCTTTTTCCTGCTCGAACAGATAGCGGCCGCGGTCGGAGATTGCCTCGTGATTCGACCAATTGGCTTTCACGTGCTCGGCTAGTGTTCCGATATCCAGGGATAGGTCGACGTCACGGCCCTGCGGATCAAAGCCCATCGACGTCATCAGGTTTGAGGACGCATTCTGCAGATTACCCAGAGCGATATCGTATTGAGCCTCGGCGACGATAAGGTTCATTTCCTCGCGTATGAGGGTCTGCTCACCGATCAGATCCGCGCTTTTCTCTAGTCGAAGTTGTTGAACGAGGCGCGTTTGAACATCCCGGTAATCTCTGGCCGTGGGCAGCTGTTCGGCAAAATGCCGGTAGCGTATCCGGCTGACGTAGACTTGCGTCATGACGACCATCGTCACGGCCAACGCTTTTTGCGTGAGCAAGGAATTCTGAGCTTCGATTGCCGCGTGCCGCGCGGGCAGCTGAAACACATTTATGAGATTGCCGGCAGCCGATGCCCCCCAGCCCACCCAATCATTATGAAGCAGGAAATGATCATCGTTGAACGACTGCGATCCGTTGAGCCGGAGGCTCGGCAGAAGTTCGAGGATGGCTGCAGTGGCTTCCCGTTCGGTGATGCGTTGCCGGTAGGCAATCTCGCGAATCTCGGACCGGTTGAAGATTGCTTCCGCGACCATTTCGTCGGCGCTCATATCAAGCACCGGCATTTCGAGCCGGTCGCTGGTCTCGATAAGAGTGAATTCCGTTCCCGGTGGCAGATTGATCAATGCGGCGAGCTGAGATTTCGCAAGGTTCAGTTCATGCTGCAGCCGCTCGGTGGTCTGTCTGATTTGGACTAGCTCGCGTTCGTATGTGAGCGCTGTCATTGGCGATTCGGCACCACCACTGGCGGCTGCCCGCGTGCCGCGGATTGCCTTTCTGGCCCGATCTTCGAGCTTAGCCAGCTTGCGTACTAGACGATCGCAGCTCACAGCGCGCCAATAGGCGGTGCGCGTATCTTCAACGATGCGTTGTATGGTCTTGCGACGTGCCTCCAGCGCAATCAGATGTAGATCGGCTGCTTGTTTTGCGCGCACATAGGACAGCGCGAAATCCAAAATGTTCCAGCTGAACGTAACGTCGTGCGTACTGAACGCGCGATCCTGTGAAACCGACGTCGCCGGAAGTTCCAGCCCCGTCGGCAGATCCAGGGACGAGGTTACGACATCGTGGTTTCTCGATGAATATCCCGCCGTCGTCGCCAAGCCCGGCAACATCGCAGCACTAGCCTGCCGGATTTCAGCACCGCGTAAACTCACTTGCGCTGACTCGACCTGGGCATCGAGATTGTATTTGAGAGCCCGCGCAATAGCCTCGTAAACAGAAACCGCCCCGTGAACCGGATGAATTGTCGATGCTAATTGGAAGGTGTTTGTCTGCGTCAGACTGACTATTTCCGCTTCGTCCAAAGGAATAGGTTTGAGCGCACAACCGCCAATGCCCAACAATGCTGGGACGGCAAATATCCGGAGTGCGGAGCGAATTCGTGCCATTGGTCGGAGGGCCGGCTAGGGTGAACGGCGAACTCATGCACTGATAACGTGTTGAAAGCCGGTGGATTTCGCGTTGCCCTGCATAAGGCCCGCTTGCAATCCTGTCGGTTGATATCCCCGGATACATGATTCGCACGGGTTGATTCTACTTCTCTTAAAGATATGTCTGTCTTTCTGTTTATGAATTTACCTTTTGTTAAGGAATCTTGAGACAATCGTTTCTGATTTCCCCCTTTGGAGCACAGATCATGTTCTGCATGATGGCACAGCGATCAACCGTTTGAATACCTGACGTTAATCGACATACTCCATTTCTGGGCTGAGCAATGTGGCGCGCGAAGACATGCCGTCGCCAAACCCGGGGCCTCAAATGTCAGACCGTCATCGCATTGGCGAAAATGTTGGAACCAACATTAGCCTGAACATGCAGGCTGGGGCGCCGATGCGTCTGGTATACCGTACCCTCGAACCACGCATGGTCTTCGATGCTGCTGCGGTCGCGACTCTCGATGCGGCCGACACGCCAGCGCAAGCGCATGCGGCCGAGCCACCGCAGATCGACAATCACGCCGGGCTGATTGATGCTTTGATCTCGACAGCCCAACCGGTGGCGGGTGCAACGATTGCCTTCGTCGACTCGCGCGTGGACAACTACCAGGCGATCGTCGCCAACTTAGCGCCTGGATCACAAATCGTTGTCCTGAACACCGGCACCGGCGGCCTCGAGCAGATCGCAGCGTATCTTGAAGGTCACCACAACGTCGCCGATATCCAAATCTTCTCGCACGGAGCCGAAGGTTCGTTGCTGCTCGGCAGCGATTTGGTCGACAACTCCAATCTCGCGTCGCATCAGGCGGCCTTGACCCAGATCGGCTTTGCGCTGCGTGAACACGGCGACATTCTCATCTACGGCTGCGACGTTGCTGCCGGATCCGACGGCGCACGTTTCATTGCTGCGATCGCAGACATGACTGGCGATGACGTGGCAGCATCGACCGATAGGACGGGGTCTGAAGCTTTTGGCGGCGACTGGGTTCTCGAGCATCAGATAGGCGCCATCGAAACACTGACGATTACGGCTGCAGATTGGGCCGGTGAGCTGGCGGTTTTCAACATCAACGCCGCGACCGCCCCCGTTGTGACGGTGGGAGCGCACGTCGGCGGGCCGATCAACGGCGATAAGGCGACGTATGCCAACGTCGGCACGGCAGTCGTCGGCGGTGTTACGGTCAATGTCAATCTTGTTGGCACGATAACGAGTTCGACCGCCGGCGACACGATCGGCTGGTCAGCAGCGGGTGGTGCGCCAGTTCTGACGATGGGCGGTGGGACGGACGCCGGCCAAGTCACCGTGCGCTGGGAGCTGATCGCACAAACCGCAACGCCGTCGCCATTCGTCGCCGATATAAGAATAGCGATCTCCGATATCGACGGGACCTCGCCGACCGTGCGGATCGAGTCGGTGGCTGCAAGTCAGACCGGCCTGGTGACCTACTCGGTTGCCAACCCAACAAATCTCATTGTCACGTCGACCGGTGGCTTTATCCGCGCCGATGGTACGGC
>JANOOW010000027.1:0-3042 GCA_031421555.1 Hyphomicrobiaceae bacterium
CAAGGTAGGCGACAAACGCTAATAACCCTTGAAGCCAACGTTCCGAGCGTCGTACCGGAGACGCAAAAACGGCCGGAGTTGCCTCCAGCCGCTTTTGATTTTTCGTTCTTAGACCGGTGCCTTTTTTATTCGCCGCCGATGTTCAGGTCACGACGTGCCACGCGAATGCCGATCGTGTAGCCCGCGACGACGTCGATCAAGGTCGCAATCATGATCAGAAAAAACACCGATGTGGCGGCCTGCGGCACGATGATGAACTCGATCAGGCAGACGACGAACACCAGCATGGACAACCCGTGATCGAGTAGTGATGCTGTCGACGTGTAGGTCGACTTCAACAGCTCGACGAACAAGAGCATCATGGTCATCAGCAGCACGAAATCGCCCCAGCTGAAAACCCAAGTCGCTCTGATCATCGGGATCGAAAAGATCTTGGTCGAGAGGGTAACGTTCGGGTCGGGCCCGCCCGCCAGGACAATGACGTTGTAGAGCAGAAACGCAATGACGATCAGCGGCAGGGCGCGCAGAGACATTTCACAACTCCAGGGTGTGATGACGAAAGGTATGCACGCCACAAACTAAGTCGGGTTGCAAGTCTATACTACCGGGATCCGTCTACCAATGGTGCGCGTGGACTCAAACGTCTGTCTTTGGCTCAAGGATCTGCCGGCCACGATACTTGCCGGTCTTCATGTCGATATGATGGGGGCGGCGGCGCTCACCGCTCTCCTTGTCTTCGACGTACGTCGGAGCCTTGAGAGCATCGGCGGAGCGGCGGAAGCCCCGCTTCATGGGTGATGTTTTTCGCTTCGGAACAGCCATTGTCGTAAGTCTCCAACAGGAACCGTGTCGGAAAACCCGTAGCACGGCGGACTAGATGAGCAGTTAGGGATAGGCGAATTTTCAAGATTGTGTGGCTAGGTCAGGCGGATTTGCGGCCACTGACTTGTCCGGTCGAGGCGGCTTATAGCGGACAACTTGCGGGAACGCCAGTGCACTTTGCTCGACTGGGAGCTCCAAAATAGGCCAAGGGATCGGCGGCCAGTACCGCGATGCGGTCGTATTGAAGCGCGCTCATGCGACACCTCCCGCATTAATTTTGCCTGTTGCTTCCGATGCACACACAGCATCCGCGCATAGATCGTCGTACATCGAGAGCGGATGTTGATAGCCGACGACTGGTTTGCGTGGCGGCGCCAGCGCGCGTGTCGATCGTCCGGCGTACACGGCTGGCAACGTCTGCAACTTCGATCGCTCGACGATCAACCGCTCTGCCGGCACTTCGTGAGTCGTCGCGTGCACGCGCGCATTTGCGACCTCGCGCAGCCAACGCGCGACGGCGGCATTCGCCGCATGCTTGTCGGGCATGAGCCCCGCTTGCCGCACGGTAGCTGAGAACGGTACCCAGAAACTGCGCTTCAGATAACCGATGAAGCGTTCGACTTTACCCTTCGTCTGCGCGCGATAGGGCTGGCACAAACGCGGCAGTGCGCCGGCGTGCTTGACGAAGTCAAGAAAGCCCGGATGAAACCGGTGCGCGCCACGGCCATGGGTGTTGCGTTCGAGCACGTCCACAGGCTCGGCCATCGGGACCGGCACCAAACCGTGCACGAACGCCTTCAGCTGCGAGATGCCGCCGCTGTAGCCAAGCGCGCGGATCTCGCGCAGCAACACCGTTCGCCGGAATGCGATCGGGCACGGCGGCTGCCAAACGATCGATAATGTATTGCTTGAACGCATAAAGTTTCCCGGCGCGCTTCGGTGCCGGCTTGCGTGTGCACGCCGCTTCACCGCCCCGTACATACCGGCGCACCGTGTTGCGCGACCGCCCCGTCGTTCGACTGAGCGACCGCAGGCTCTCGCCGTGCTTCTTCAAAACCACCAATTCCATCTGTTCCTCCGCCTTCAGCATCGGCCCCTCCGCTCAGGAGGAACCACCTAATGCGGTGGGTCAGATTCAAATCGCCGCTGGAAGATCATCTGGCACGACGGCCAGGGTGCGTGCCTGTTCTCGAAAAAGCTGGAGCGGGGGCGGTTCATCTGGCCGACGCCGGCGGAGGGGGCGGTGGTGATCTCGCCGGCGCAGCTCGGCTATATGCTCGAAGGCATTGACTGGCGGGCACCTCAGAAAACATATCGGCCAGAGATTGCAGGTTGAGGTGTGCCCTCTGCGACTCTGCCCGTGGATATTAACGCGAAGGCATTCGCGGCGGTCAGCGAAGCATCTATCGTGACGGCTATGGCGCTCGATCCGACCCCGTTCCCCGACGATGTTGCAACGCTCAAAGCGATGCTAGTCGCCGCCAACGCACGCGCTCTCGATCTCGACGCGCAGATCGCCAACCTCAAGCTCACGATTGCGAAAATGCGGCGCGACACCTTTGGCGCATCGTCCGAGCGCGGCGCCAAGCTGATCGACCAGATGGAGCTGCAGCTTGCCGAGCTTGTGGAAACTGTGACCGGGGGGAAGGCCGCCGTTGAGATCGCAGCGCCGACGGCCGTTGCGTCCGCCGAAAAACCGGCCCGCCGGCCATTGCCTTCCCATCTGCCGCGCGAGCAAGTCGTGCATCAAGCGGCCGCCGCTTGTCCCTGCTGCGGTGGCCAGCTGCGCAAGCTCGGCGAGGATATTACCGAGACCTTGGAGCTGGTGCCTGCCGCGTGGAAAGTGATCCAGCACGTACGCGAGAAGTTCTCGTGCCGGCAATGCGAAACCATCACCCAGGCCCCGGCACCCAACCATCCGGTCGCACGTGGCCGCGCCGGTCCGCAGCTGCTGGCGCATGTGCTGTTCTCGAAATACCGGGCGCACCTGCCGCTCAATCGGCAGAGCGACATCTACGAGAAAGAGGGCATCGACCTCGACGTGTCGACGCTGGCTGATTGGGTCGGCGCGTGCGCTGCCACACTGATGCCGCTGGTCGAGGAAATCGAAAAGCACGTGCTCGCCGCCGAGCGGATCCACGCCGACGACACGACAGTGCCAGTGCTGGCGAAGAACCAGTGCACGACGGGCCGATTGTGGACCTACGTGCGTGATGACGC
>JANOOW010000028.1:0-2481 GCA_031421555.1 Hyphomicrobiaceae bacterium
GCGCATGACGATCGGCACCGAGGCCGACAATCGCGCCGTCGTCGCCGCACTCGCCGAATTCATGGGGCGGAAGCCGGCATGAGCAAGCCCCTGTTCAATCGCATCGCGCTGATCGGCATCGGGCTGATCGGATCGTCGATCAGTCATGCCGTTCGCCGCTCAGGGCTGGCAGGTGAAATCGCCGGTCACGCACGCACTGCCGGGACGCGGGCAACCGCACTTCGGTTGGGCCTGGTCGGCGAGGCATTCGCCACCGCAGCCGACGCCGTGAAAGGCGCCGACCTCGTCATCCTCTGTGTGCCGGTCGGCGTGTGCGGCGCGGTTGCCGCCGAGATCGGCCCGCATCTCGCGCCAGGCGCGATCGTAACCGACGTCGGCTCGGTGAAAGGCGCGATCGTGCGCGATTGCGCGCCGCACATGCCGCCAGGCGTGCACTTCATTCCCGGCCACCCGATCGCCGGCACCGAGAACTCCGGTCCCGAGTCGGGCTTCGCCGAACTATTCGACAACCGCTGGACCATCCTGACGCCGCTTGCCGGTGCCGATCAAGCCGCCGTCGGCAAGCTCAAGGCGCTGTGGCTCGGCATGGGCTCGAACGTCGACATCATGGATGCCGAGCATCACGACCTGGTGCTGGCGATCACCAGCCACGTGCCGCATTTGATCGCCTACAACATCGTCAACACCGCAGCCCACCTCGGCCGCGTGACCGACACCGAGGTGATACAATATTCGGCCGGCGGTTTCCGCGATTTCACCCGCATTGCGGCCTCCGATCCGACGATGTGGCGCGACGTGTTCCTCAACAATAAGGACGCCACCTTGGAAATGCTCGGCCGCTTCCAGGAGGACCTCACAGTGCTGCAGCGCGCGATCCGCTATGGCGATGGCGACACGCTGTTCAAGCTGTTCTCCGATGCCCGGCAAATCCGCCGCGGCATCATCCAGGCCGGCCAAGACACCGCCGCCCCCGACTTCGGACGCCAACTGAAGAAAAGCTGAGGGTTATCGTTGCACCGCGGACAGGCACAGCTTTTCGCCACATGCCTTCCCGGAGTCCGTCCCCCGGACGGACATCCGGGATCGCGTCGTTGGTTGCGGTACTGGTGGCCGCCCACGCGCAAAACGCGATCCCGGCTCTCCGCTCCGCTTCGGCCGGGAAAGCAAAAAAGCGGGAGTTCTCCTTTGCTGTATGTTGTCAGTAGGCTGAGCTACACCGCGAAATCAGCCGCGCGACATTGCCATGAGTGACCTGTGGATCTTCGGATACGGCTCGCTCATGTGGCGGCCGGGCTTCGCTTTCGAGGAGGCGGTGCCCGCGCGGCTGACCGGATACCGCCGCTGTTTTTGCATCTACTCGACCAATCATCGCGGCGCGCCCGCTCGCCCGGGACTGGTGCTCGGGCTTGATCGCGGCGGCGTGTGCGATGGCGTCGCCTACAGGATTGCGCCACATAATGCCCGCGAGATCGCCGCCTACCTGCGCGTGCGCGAGCAGGTCAACGGCGTCTATCACGAGGCGCTGGTGCCGGTCACGCTGCACGAGCCGGAGCGCCGCGAGGTGATGGCCCAGGCCTACATCGTCGAGCGCGCGCACCCGAGCTACACCGGGCCGTTGCCGTTGCGCGCGCAGGCAGCGCTGATCCGTGGCGCCAAGGGCATCTCGGGCGCGAACCTCGACTACCTGATCAACACGCTCGCGCACCTCCATTCGCTGCACATCCGGGAACCGGAATTACAACGCTTGCTGACGATGATCGGCCCGCACTTCGCCCGCGATGTGTTCGCCGGGCTAGCCAGCCCGCGCGTCGCGGCGTTGCTGAAGGTATGCCAGCGCCTGCCGTTCGATGCCCCCGTCACCCGCCCCGGAGACCGCCGAAGGTTCATCCACCGGCGGCAGTTGGCGGTGTGGCGGGGTGGGTAGTGTCAATATGTTAACGTTCAGCTCAATGATTTACCGGATTTATCTCGTCGCCATAGGTGGCGTCGTACCAGCTCAAATATCGTTTGGCCCAATCGAACCACTCGGCATTGATCGCCTCCACGCTCGAAAGCGCCGCTTCGGGGTCCGTGTCGCGCAGGCTAGGCACTAGGCGGCGCAGGGCCTTATGAACTGAGATGAAAAAACTTGGATCTTCAGTGGTTCGGGATAGCTTTCGAGGCCTTTGCGAGCGTGCAGTGCTGCGTTCTCATGCTGACCTTTTCCTGCTAGCATTTGCGACAGCAGCACGTGCATGTCGAACGCGTTTGGGTCGTGAACCAGGGCTTCACGGCACGACAAAATCGCTTCTTCGGTGCGGCCAGCCCACGCCCTATCATCTGGCTAAAACGTATCGTAAACGGGCGCAAACTTTCAGTCTCCGTTCGAATGCGAAAACCGGCGCATGATAACTGGCTCCAGCTAATCTCAAGTAAACTAAACCGCGTTAACGACGAACTTCTTGTAGGTTGGGTCAAGCAAAGCGCGACCCAACATCCACC